>JANMSY010000663.1:0-7847 GCA_031389865.1 Anaerolineales bacterium
TTTTGAATGGGGGTAACTGAACGATAGGTGCCACCTTTGCGAAGAAAAAGTATGTACTCAACATCGTTTTTTACGATTGCGCCAGGTTGATATGGCTTACCGTAGAACCCTGTTCCGTTGCCCTCTGATTCAGTCGCACCATTAGCAATTTTGTGCCAAATTATTGGTGTCAAGCAATCAAGTCCATTCTTTCGTGCTCTCACCTGAATATCCGAATGCAGGGGAACTACATAATGGCGTCCCCCTTTTCTCCTTGAAATGCACACATCACCAACTACGCAGCAAACGCGACCGCCACCTACAAGGATACGAGCACATTCGCTCCATACTTTGTCGAGTTCACTTAAGAACTCCTCGTAGTCACTAACATCTCCCAACTGGCCTTCACGATTCTCCTTATACTTCTTCAATGTCCAATATGGAGGAGATGTTATGACTAAATGTACTGATTCATCTGGTATCCAGGATAAGTCGCGGGCATCGCCGCAATGAAGGGTATGAGATGTTGTGCTAAAGGGATCTGGCCAAGAGCGATTTCTATATGCTGCGTTGGCTGCCAAAAGTGCCTGTAAGCCTTCAGAAGTATTGTCTTCGGCAGGCAACAAGAACAAGTCGTCAAAATCATTCGATTGATTTAAACTCTCATCAAACACTATTTGGTGTTCTTCAGTAAGTAATTTCATCAGTATACCTTTAACTAACGTGAATGGAGATTAGCGGTATTATACGACAACTCATATCGAGTTATGTACCGCACCCTTGTTATGTTTGATGAAGAGGAATTTGTGTAACATAATTCGAGATGCTACGCAAAGATATTTAGCTTGGGACTTTTTATACAGTAATTCACGCAAACCCCAGGCCTCTTTCCTTCAATGACACCCACTTCCCCTGACCGATCACCAGATGATCGAGAACGTCCACATCCAGTAATTTCCCTGCCTGGACGATGGCACGCGTCACTGCCACATCATCGGGGCTGGGGGTTGGGTCACCGCTGGGATGGTTGTGAATCACAATTAATGCTGATGCGTTCTTTCGTATCGCTTCCTTGAACAATTCGCCCACTCTCACTTGTGACGAATTCACTGAGCCTTTATAAACTTCCACGATCTCCATAACACGGTTTCTTCGATCCAACAGGATCACTCGCAGATGTTCCTGCTCCAAAGCGGACATTTCATATTGCACCAACGCAGCTCCATCCGCGGGGGAATTGATCGCCGGGCGTTCTTCCGGGGATTCGAGGGGCAGCCGTCGGCCCAATTCGATCGCCGCCTTGATCTGGGATGCTTTTGCTTCGCCAAGTCCATGCTGGTCCATCAATTCCTTGAAAGGCGCGCGATGGAGTCCGCTTAGACCGTGGAACTTCTGCAATAAACGCTGACCCATCTGTACCGCGTTTTCACCCGCCACCCCCACGCGCAATAGGATGGCGATCAACTCGGCGTTGGATAATGCCTGGGGTCCAAGCGAAGCGAGCCGTTCGCGCGGTCGTTCTGATTCGTGCAGGTCTGCGATGCGGTATGTTGAGTGGGTCGTTGGAGCAGTCATGATTTTTCCTGATGATATATTTTTGTGACTATACAATGAGAGATGCGGGAGGGCAAGAGGGAAAATACATATCCGCAGTGAAAATTCCCAGTACTGACAAATTTGTCAATCATCCTTGTTTTTCCTGCCCGGCAGCTTCGCTCGGCCGATATTTGCTTGACATCCCCTACTGCCTCAAGTAGAATGTCCTTCGCCTTATATTTGGGCCTGTAGCGCAGTTGGGAGCGCGCCTCAATCGCACTGAGGAGGCCAGGGGTTCGAATCCCCTCAGGTCCACAGGACAGTGACCAGTAATCAGTGAGCCGAGTCCACTGTCCAAGACGAACATGAATAACTGATTACTGAAGTAAGGGCCCATAGCGCAGTTGGGAGCGCGTCTCAATGGCATTGAGAAGGTCGAGGGTTCGAATCCCTCTGGGTCCACAATGAGAGCGACTGGTGATGCTGGTCGCTCTTATGCTATAATAGACAAACTTATATAGAAAAGTCAGGATAGGAGTAGTAGGTCATCCCGTCAGCGAGTTGGGAAACGGGCAGAGCCCGGGTGGAAGCCCAGCACAGCGCCCATCGGGAGCGCATCGTAGGAAGACCGAACTCGCCTGTTTTCTCGAAAGAGAGGCTTGAGTGGTGAACCATAGTAGCCATTCACGGGTAAGCCCGTTATTGCGATCAAAGAGCGTTTGAAAGTTGGAAGGTAGAAACGTTGGAAGGTTAACCCCCTACAACTTGTGACCTTCAAACCTTTCAACCGAATTTGGGTGGTACCGCGGAGTAACCCTTCGTCCCTGATTGTGGATGAAGGGTTTTTTTATTTCCCTCACCCTGGCCCTCTCCCACTTTGGGAGAGGGATAACTTGAAAAGGAGGCACAAATGAAAAGCGTAATTCGGATCAACTACATCTTCTGGAAGGAAGGTCCTCTTCTTCCACGCCTCCTTGTTTGCAAATAGAAACGTACACGATTTATTGAACGTGATATCTGAAATTACCATCAATGAGGAAAGAATGTCAGAAACAAAAGATACTCAAACAACCAAAGTAACTACTGAAGCGGCGTGGCAGGATAAGTCCTATCAGCCGCAGGCTATGGAGAAGAAATGGCAGGAGAAATGGGAAGCGGATATGCTCTACCGTTCGGTGATCAACGAGCGCAAGCCAAAACATTACGCGCTGACCATGCTGCCGTATCCCAGCGGTGACCTGCATATTGGTCACTGGTTTTCGATGATTCCCCCGGATACGCGCGCCCGTTATATGCGCATGAAAGGCTACAACGTGTTGTTCCCCATGGGATTCGATGCGTTCGGTCTGCCTGCGGAAAATGCCGCCATCAAGGAAGGTGTCCATCCGATGAAGCGCACCTTCGAAAATATCAACCGAATGCGCACACAGATGAAGACCATGGGCACCATGTTCGATTGGGAACGGGAAGCCATTTCTGCCACGCCTGAATATTACAAGTGGACCGAATGGTTCTTCATCAAGCTATACAACATGGGACTGGCCTACCGCAAGATGTCACCCGTGGACTGGTGTCCCAACTGCAACACAACCTTGGCACGCGAACAGGTCTGGGGCGAAGACCGCCATTGCGAGCGCTGCGGCACGCCGGTGATCAAGAAAAATCTGGATCAATGGTTCTTCAAGGCCACAAAATATGCCGATGAACTATTGAACTTCTATGAGCTGGATTGGCCGGAACGCGTCAAGACCCTGCAGACCCACTGGATCGATCGCTCTGAAGGCGCATCGGTGATCTTCAAAACGGAGGTTGGAAACCACGATGTGGAAATCTTCACCACACGTCCCGACACGTTGTGGGGTGCCACGTTCATGGTCTTCTCACCAGAGCATCCGCTGCTGGAGGCGATCACCACACCCGCGAATAAAGCGGCTGTAGAAGAATACAAGGCACAAGCCGCGCGCCAAACGGATATTCAACGCGGCGCGCTGGACAAAGACAAGACCGGTGTCTTCACGGGCGGTTATGCCATTAACCCGGTCAACAACGAGCGCATCCCGATATGGATCGCGGATTACGTGTTGATGTCGTATGGCACCGGCGCGATCATGGCTGTCCCTGCACACGACGAGCGCGACTTTGAGTTTGCACGGAAATATGAGCTGCCAGTTCGCGGTGTCCTTCAGCCGCTGGCGGATCACGTCAGTAAATATATTGGCGAAACGGAGAAAAATTTGCGCCAGCTATTTGATGCGGCCGAGGCTGGTGGCGCTATTCTGTCTTTCGATGAGGCAGATGATTTGTTTGGGAAGCGCGATCAATCTGAAAACGTCGATGCGAAAAAAGGAATAATACACATCAACTGGCTGCTGGAAAATGTCAACAAAGCTTATATGGGTCCCGGCCTGATGGTCAACTCCGGTCCGTTTAACGGCACGAAAGTTAATACAGAAAAAGGCAGAAAGAATCCCGGCATCGCCGCGGTCATCGACTATTTGGAAGAAAAAGGCATGGGCAGGGAGTCGGTGAATTATCGGTATCGCGATTGGTTGATCTCACGCCAGCGCTACTGGGGCGCGCCGATCCCCATGATCCACTGTGATGTTCATGGCTGGAACCCGGTACCTGAAGACCAGCTGCCTGTATTATTGCCGGAAGATGTTGAATGGAGACCCACGGGCGAGAGCCCACTGAAGCTGCACCCGACCTGGAAGAACACAACCTGCCCTGTCTGCGGCGAACCTGCGATCCGTGAAACTGACACGATGGACACGTTCATGTGCTCCTCATGGTACCACCTGCGTTATCTGTCGCCGCATTACGACAAGGGTCCGTTCGACGAAGCCGAGTACAACTATTGGATGCCTGTTGATACATACACAGGCGGCATTGAACATGCCACGATGCACCTGTTATACACACGCTTTTTCCACAAGGCGTTGCGCGATGCAGGCATTACGGAAGGCAATGAGCCAATGCTGCAATTGCGTAATCAGGGCATGGTGCTGGGCGAGGACAATGAGAAAATGTCGAAGAGCCGTGGCAACGTGATCGCGCCCGATGTGCTGGTGAAACGATACGGCGCGGACACGGTGCGCGCCTACATCATGTTCTTCGCCCGCTGGGAGATGGGTGCCCCGTGGGATTCGCAGGGGATCGAGGGAAGCGCGCGCTGGATAAGAAGGACATGGACCCTGTTCACCGATCAGAATCAGACGGGATCTGCCTCCGATGAAGCGAAAAAGAACCTGCGCCGAAAGGTGCACCAGACCCTGCGCAAGGTGACGCGTGACTTCGAGAACTTTGAGTTCAACACGATCATCTCTTCATTGATGGAGTTGATGAACGAAATGTACAAAGCCCGCGAAGCGGGCGCGGCTGGCGGCAGGGAATGGAAGGAAGCACAGGATATCTATCTGCGCATGCTGGCTCCGATTGCTCCACACATCTCTGAAGAACTGTGGACGAATTATCTGCGTAAGCCGTATTCTGTTCATCAGCAGGATTGGCCAAAAGTGGATGAAGAAGCCGCGAAGGATGATAGCATCGAAATTCCGGTTCAGGTCAACGGTAAGGTGCGTGGCCGGGTTGTTGTGCCGGCGGAGGCGAGCGAAGACGAGATCAAAGCTGCCGCGCTGGCAAGCGAGCAGGTACAAAAATTCCTGGAGGGGAAGGAGCCGCGCAAAGTCATTGTGGCGAATAAGAGATTGGTGAATATCGTGGTCTAAATTCGGGAACGCAGGTGTATGAACCTGGGCCAGGAATCCACCCAAAGGTGCTGGCAGAGCGATTGGCTCGCAGGTGTGGTAAGACATATCCAGTAAACTGTTAACTCACCTTACGCAGATTATGTCTTTTAGTATGTCACCCTGAGCGAAGCGAAGGGTCTCTACGATAATCTCAGAGATCCTTCGCGGAGTTTATCCTGAGCCGGACCGAAGGGCTCAGAATGACATTGCGTAAGGTCACCTGTTAAAACATGCCAGGCCGCCAAACGAAAGCCTGCTACATGGGATGCAGGCGAGAAACGAAGAGGCGCACAGTGGGTAAAATCCCCCATCCGGCACCCCACTTCAATAATAGTAAGTGCTATAATGTGAAAACAATGCAACACACCAGTCTGCGCTCCCACTGAAGGCGGCATTTTACACCGTGAGCGTCAGTCAGCCCAGATTTTCTCGTTACAACCGCTGGAACCGCATCATCACGCGATGATATTCTTTAGATTATTTTATACTACTATCTGTTGTTTTGTTTCAATTGGAAATGAAGGAATATGGCTGTAGTGAATTTATCCATCCATTCGTCTAGGGCTGTTCCAATGGAAGCCGATGGGACTCTGTTGGAATCTGCGAGAATGATGAACAGGGATGCACTTGTAAAGATCTTTGATCTCTATGCGTCCGCTCTGTATAATTACGCGTTGCGGCTATGCAATGATGCCTTGATGGCAGATTATATCGTGGGGGATGTGTTCGCAAAACTTTTGGAGCATCTGTCGGCTGGGAATGGACCGCAGACGAACCTGCGTTCGTATCTCTACCAGACAACTTATCATCTTATTGTTGATGAGGCGCGTGGTTCCAATCGTGAAATTCCAATTGAGGTCGCTGATTTTCCGCGCCACGATGCGTATTCCACTTACATAAATTTGGAGAATCGCGTAGTATTCGAAACGATCATACAGGCGATCCGGAACGACTTGACAGATGATCAACGGCATGTAATCATTTTGCGTTTCCTGGAAGGATTTAGCCTGCGTGACACGGCAGCAATCCTTGGGAAAGAAGTTAGTAATATTAAGGTTACCCAGAATCGTGCCATCGCAGCCTTACGCAAAGTGCTGGTGTATAAGGTAGTTTAATGAAACCATCTTCATCTTCACACGACCAGGACATCATTAAAATCCTTAAGGATTTGGAATCGGCCAGGGCTCCGTATCCTGCGGAGTTGCTGGCAGCCCGGCGGGCAGCGTTTATGGACCAGATCGTACAACGCACTGCGGTTGAAATTACGGAGAAGTCGCCTCTCAAGGATCAACATGTCATCGAATATCTGGGGAGGCTGAAATCCATTGAGGCCGAATATCCTTCCAAATTATTGATTGCCAGGCGTACTGCTTTTAGACGTCAAATGACATGGGTGGAACTACTACGATTATGGGGATCAATACGATCCGCCATTCGAAGCAGCTTTGCCTACGCGGCAGGAACAGTAGCGATACCTTCCATGACGGTGATGCGTACGTCACTCGTTGTAGCCGGCCTTGCTGTTGTTGCATTTTTGGGATTCCTGCTGCAGGGAAATCGTGATGAAGTACCAAATACTTCCTCATCTCAAAATGGGATTTCGAAGGTTGTACCCATCTCTACAACAGTTACTCCCGAAGAGGAGATAATTTGTAAGCCCGATTACGAACCGCCCTTATGTCTGGCCCGCGAGTTTGATAAAAGCCGGGACCTCATCTATCCGGGCAATGGATCGGCCCGGCCCGCGGTGGCGAAGGACACGATGCCCGGTCATGGCGAAGTGCACCGCGCTGCCTATATCAATGACGGGCTTTACGGCCCGGGAGCAAGTTGGGTCAGTAACAGTGCCGACAGCTGGATCAAGATCGATCTCGGTCGAGCCACCGCTCTTAACACTGTTTCATTCGGCAGAGACCGCCTGGGTAAGTTTAATGACCGTGACCCGGGCCAGTTCGTCATTGCTGTAGCTTTGTCTGATGATGTGTACGCCAATGGGAACAGCCGAAATGACAACCTGGAATATACACAGGTATATGATTCAGAAGAGGCGGGTTTCAGCGGGCTCGTTTCTGGCTCAGAAACCGTGCAGACACAATTTCAGCCGCTCGTGGCGAGGTTCATCAAGATGACGTTCGAGAATCCAGGAACAGCCATTGATGAAGTTGAGATTTTCATGGTGCAACCCCCTGTGCCAGGTAGTACTGTGACTAAAAAGCCCAGGGACGAGCAGCCGGGGAGCACATCGACTCCCATACCCACCAATACATCACTTCCGACGGATACGTTGACGCCCCGACCCACCAACGCACCACTTCCGACGGATACGTCGACTCCCGTACCCACTAACACACCGCTTCCTACGGCCACGGATACGTCGACGCCCATACCCACCAACACACCGCTTCCTACGGCCACGTCGACGCCCAGACCCACCCTTACACCGCTGCCCACGGACACGTCGACGCCCAGGCCCACACTCACACCACTTCCCACGGACACATCTACGCCCAGACCTACCAACACACCATTTCCAACGGATACTCCGGTAGTGGGTTTCCCCACAGAGAGGCTGGAATCAGAGTT
>JANMSY010000087.1:0-3422 GCA_031389865.1 Anaerolineales bacterium
TACTCGATCAGCGCCGCAGTGAAAGGACTCCACTCCCCTTCGATGACCTTTGGCAGATAGGTCTGCTTCTGCTCCTCCGTGCCAGCCAGCAGGATCGGCGTTGCAAACAGACTGGGGGTCATCACAGCCAGTGTGCCAGCCAGGTCACCAAATGCCATCTCTTCGATGGCGAGTACGCCTGTGACTGCGCTGCGCTCCCCGAAGCCGCCATACGCTTCAGGGACGGACGCCTGCAACAGCCCGATCTCCCAGCCCTTGCTTACCAGTTTCCCTGGCAGTTCACAACTTTCCTCTGCTTCATGTGCAGAAGAACGCAAGTCATGGCTGGCATATTTTCCCACCGCCTCGACAAGCATTTGCTGCTCTTCCGTGGGTTCAAACGAGTACATAAGCCCTCTCCTTTGGTAGCAATTCGGATTCGGAAATTACACGTACACGACGATATCGGGCGGGCCCCGCCTGCCCTACTTCATCGGGATTGGTGATCTCGATCATGCCGTGTTCATAAAGATATTCCACATACGCACCTGTCTTTTCGATGACGAGCATCTGGTTATAGCCGCTTGTTTCGCCGTAGACTTCATCACAAATTTCTGCGATCGTAAGCGGTTCACTCAGCGCATCCACGGCCCTGCCCATGCGACGGATCATGTTCTGTTTGGTTGACTCGATCTGCGCCGGAAGGTCGGTAATAACGTCGTTATGACCGTTAAGAATCAGGCGCGCATCCCTGGCCCAGCGCTGGAGATGTGAAAGCGATTGGAGATAATGATCCAGCCCGCTGTAGGGATTGATCGACTCAGGTGAAAGATGAGGGGTGACACCCTCTACGACCATGTCGCCGCAGAAGACGATATCGTCCACGCGGATGGCAACATGGCCCGCACAATGCCCAGGCAAATGGATGAACTCGAACGGGCCGAGTCGCATGTCCATGGCTTCGTATGTGAAATCAACGGGAGTGGACTGGTAAATAGCTTTTGTAAAACGGTAAATGCTGAGGATTTGGTCACGCGTCTCCTCAGCGAGACCTGTATCGGCCAGGAATGAAGCGAGACGGCGTCCGATCAGTGCCAGCCTGGCTTCATGATACGCGACGGTTTGCACATCCAATTCATGGACGCCAATCCTTGCATCCGTACTACCCCGTAGTTTGGACAGACCGCCGTAGTGATCAATATGGGCATGTGTGAGCAGAATGTGCGTTAAACCCGAGGGTTGCAATCCCAATTGCTGCAAACCATCCAATAGATTGGTGTGCGAGAGTTCGGTGCCAGAGCCAGAGTCGATCAGGACGGTGTAATCATCCTTCTGAACGATATATACATATGCCCAAAACTTGGGAAAGACCTCAAGTGGAATGCGATGTATTTTTGCTCCACTGGACGATTCAAAAACAGCGAACGCCGGGGAATCGGTCATTTGAGCAGGCCATTCAACAGCAACTTCGAGTATTGATCTGCGATCTGATCGATCGTCAGCACGCCGCTGGGACGATACCAGGTGATCGTCCAGTTCATAATGCCAAGCATGGCGCGGGCTGTCAACGGGATATTGTCGCAAACCAGGCGTTTTGTGCGCACACCGTCCGCAAGGACATCCCGCCAGAGCGCTTCAAATTTGTCACGGTTGGGCACATGCCGTGCATGTTGTTTACCTTCCAACGAGCGATGCTCGAAAAGCAGCACAGCCGCGAGGTCAGTATTTTCCGCAAGGATCTGCAAATATTCGCGGATCATCTGGCAAAGTCGTTCATCGGCCGGGATGGATTGAGTGGCAATTGGGGAAACGCGTGCGAGCAACAGCTCAAGTGCGCGGTCTAAAAGCTCGAACAGGATCTCCTGCTTGGATGAAACGTGATGATAGAGGCTTGCTTTTTGCAGGTTGACTGCCTCGGCGATGTTCGCCATGGATGCGCCATGGAACCCCTTCTGACGAAAGACTTGTGCTGCGGCTTCAAGAATATCTTCTCTGGTCATAGAATCTCCCTACCGAACGGTTGGTAGCCAGATGATACCCCCGAGGGATTTCCATGTCAAGACAAACCGACACTTTTTGAGGATGGACTTCAAATGCATGATCTACGGATGCTAAATTTGGGCCAGCGCGTGCGCTGCGAGTCGTTCCATCGGAGTGATTTTCAAAACGTAAGGTCTTTGGTCTCAAAAAAGGTCATATCTTTGGATACATTCTTCCAAATGTTCTGCCTATCCGTAGACTTAGCCTGTCAAAAATGCTATAATCACTTTATGGGAATCTCTCAACCTTTACCTGAAAATATCGAACGACCTGTTTCAGAAGACTTCTCCACGCCACCTCAAACAGAACAACCGCAAAAAAATATCGTTGTACCTATTGTCATCGGCGTGATTGTGCTGCTGGTACTCTTGGGTGTGGCGATCTACTTTTTGCTTCAACCGACCAGCCCCACTGATAAGATCCGCGACATCTTCATTATCGTCGTGGCATTGGAATCGCTGGTGATCGGCGTTGCGTTGATCGTGCTCATTGTCCAGCTTGCGAGCCTGATCAACCTTTTACAAAATGAAGTGAAACCCATCCTGCATGCCACCAATGAAACGGTGAACACACTGCGCGGCACTGCAGAGTTTCTGGGTGAGAATGTTGTTGAACCCGTCATTAAGCTCAACGGCTATCTCGCAGGAATGACCCGTATGTTAGAATTGATGGGTCTTAAGAAAAAATAAATACCAACCCTAAGGAGGTTACTATGTCTGAACGTGATGAATTTGGCGCCTTTCTTGTAGGCTTCATTGTCGGCGGGCTCAGTGGTGCGGTCGTCGCTTTGCTGTTCGCCCCGCAAACAGGTGAGGAGACCCGCGCGTTGATCAAGGATAAATCCATTGAGCTGCGCGATAAGGCTCAGCAGACCGCTGAAGAAGCGCTTGCCCGCGCGGAGGCAACTGCCCAGGAAGCCCGCGCCCGTGCCGATGAACTTGCCCACCAGCTCAAGGAGCGTGGACAGGCGGCCTACGAAGATGTGCGCGAACGTGGCAAGAACGCCGTGGAAGCTGCCCGAAGCAAGATCACGAAGAAATCAGACGGCGAAGCTGCCGTCTAAAGCAAGTACACTGAGGTAAGGGTTTGGCAAATGCCAAACCCTTTTTTTTGATGCAAACACTTCTTCGGTTTTTCTTTTACCTGCTTTATCATCCATTTGCATTCACCTATGACGGGGTGGCAGCCGCTGTCTCTTTAGGAAGGTGGAAGGCCTGGGTCTTGAGCGTGGTTCCGTTCATTGAGGGGACTCGGATTCTCGAGATTGGTCACGGACCCGGTCATCTGCAGCGGGTCCTTCTCAGCCGTAACCTGGTCGCGGTTGGGATCGACGAATCGGCGCCGATGGGACGTCTCGCTAAACGCACCCTGGCGCGTGTTCTTCCTACAAATTCCAATCCCAG
>JANMSY010000089.1:0-7307 GCA_031389865.1 Anaerolineales bacterium
CCAGATTTTTTCCAAACAGGATAGGCGCTTTCTCCTGACATGTTTTTAGGGAACGCTTTGGGCCTGCCGAGTTTGTTCAAGTAAAGCACAAATCGAATTTCGCCTGCTCTCCTTAAGCGTATGGTCTTTGAATAGGCTATACGCCAGCCCGATACGACTGCCTCCGCTGTGCCACATACGCGGAGGCAGTCATAATGTATATCAGGGAAAACACTCTTGACAGCTATCCATTTCGGGGTAAAATCTATTTCGACATGTATCAAATTAGATAGAAAAGAGTAGAAATGGATAACGAACCTGAACTTCTTGCATTTGTCAAAGCCCTGGCGTCCGCGGACCGTCTGCGCATCATCGGCGTGTTGGTACGCGGCAAGGCCACCCAATCGGATATTGCCGAGCAGCTGCACCTCCCCGCGCGGGATGTATTCAATCACATGGCTTTTCTCGTCCAGGTGGGAATCATGAATGAAGCAGACGGTTTCTACGATTTGAATGAGAAGGCAATCGAATCTTTTGCACGCGGACAGTTCAAGAGCAAACGTGCCTCCTTTGAAGCGAAAGAGCAACAGCCTGAGGATGTTCGCAAGGTGTTGAAGAACTTCCTCCACGCGGATGGCACGCTCAAGCAGATCCCGCCCATGGGTAACAAGCTTGTCATCGTCCTGAACTTCATCGTGGACGCGTTCGCTTTCGACACAAACTATACCGAGAAGGAAGTCAACAGCATCCTGCGCCGCTTCCACGTGGACACCGCTGCCCTGCGCCGCTACCTGGTGGATAACGGCTTGATGGCTCGTGAAAGCGACGGGACAAAATACTGGCGGGTGAAAGCGAAAGAGGAGACACTCCCGTGAGCGAAGAACTTGTCAACTTTTTCAAAGCGCTTGCCGATTCGAACCGTCTCAAGATCGTGGGGCTGCTCGCTGAAAAATCCTACAGCGTGGAGGAACTTGCCGAGGTGTTGAAGCTCAAAGCATCGACGGTTTCACACCACCTGGCGCGTCTTGCGGAAGCGGGCCTGGTGCACGCACATTCTGAAAGCTATTACAACGTGTACCAGTTGGACCAGTCCGTGCTGCAGGAAAAAGCCCGCACAATGTTCACGCAGAGTGAACTGTCCAACATGGCTGCCGAAGTGGATGCAGACGCGTACGACAAAAAGGTGATCAAAGACTATTCGCGCCGGGATGGCAGTTTGAAAACTCTTCCATCCCAGCGCAAAAAATTGGAAGCGGTCCTGCGTTATGTTGTCAAAGCGTTCGACATGGGAAAGCGATATAGTGAAAAACAGGTCAATAAAATCCTTGCCTCCTATCATGAGGATACAGCAACCTTGCGCCGCGAACTGGTCGGCTTTGGACTGATGCAACGCGCAGGCGGCGGGGGCGAATACTGGCGGATTTAAATCTGCACGACAGCTTATCTCAAAAACAAACTTCGATCATCCTGTCCCAGCACTTATGCCTGGGGCAAGTGTGTGCTGGGTTTATGTGCAGAGATGACGAAACAATCTCAAAACCCAATGTAGTGGAGTGTCTGATATCCTATCCCCTCCAGTAAACACCCGATGTGTTTGCCGTCTTTTTGTCATCGATGACAATAAAGCAGTTCATTTACAAAATAGTTCATCTACATAACTTTGCATTTCAGGCGAAAGCGGATATCCAAAATCGCTCATTGAATTAAAGTTCCTGCAGGCTTGCTGTCTATAAAACGGCTCGGTGTTAATACGAGTGGACATTCCTTTCACCTGTTTGCTGTTGTCAAGAAATGCATATGCCTGCAGGAAAGGCATCCATTCAATTTGATCGTTGGGATGCAGATCAAGCTTTTGTGCTTCATCTCCTAGGCGCGCCACTGCCTCCCAATCCCCCTGTTGACGTGCGAGATCTCCCTTCTGATAGTAATAGCACCAGCCATGTGGAAGTTCCGAGCCAAACGCATATGCAGGAGGTGTGGGAGCCTTTCCATTCACAAGTATATTTTCCACCTTTGAATTCTGTACACTGGCGTGAATAAATGACTGGTCATGGATCGAAATATCGGGCCAGCGTGGATCCAATGCGTGAACACATGAATTTCCAGATGGCTGACTCAGTATCAATTGATTCTTGTAATTCAGTTCAGTGGTGATGTTTTTTATGACAACATCAGTCTGCTCAAAAGACCTGCTGGCATTGATAATCTCCAGAATGCTATCCGCTTCCAATCGTGACGCGGCAATGGGAACCACAACAGGCATTTGACCCTGTTTTTCAGGAGAATAGATGAAGTTGGCAGGGCCCCAAACCACATCATTGCCCTCTGCATAATCGATTCCAGGATAAGTCACTACCAGCGTCGTTCCAGGCTTGATGTCTGGCGCACGCCAGGCAACCTGCCACCAGAAATCGGAGATGGTCTTTTCCTCAGTAACTGCCTGTGCAGCGAGTCCGTGATGCGATAGAACGGCCAGACCCACCAGACCAGAGATCAATAGCAAGCGGATATTTTTTGGGAAAACCGAATACACCAACCCGCCAAGAAAGATGACACCTGTTAAAGATGCGGGGAGTGTATATTGCGAAATACGCTCAAATGTCACGATACGGTTGGCAAGAACCACGGGGAGAATCCCACCCAATGTGCCCAGTAAACCCACCCAGAGTAACTCCCGCGTACACGCGTGGTCAGCATTGGGTTCTCCATCAGGGTCATTGCTCAAATGTTTATACGCAAGGTAGATCAGCCCAATGACAAATGCGGCAAAAACGAGTCCCAATAGAATATCCTTCAGACGGTTGCCATAGAAATTCTGATAAAAAGGCACAATCCATGCAAACAATGTAACGTTCAATACACTTCGAAAAATTTCGACAAGCCGCCATATCATTGTGATCGGAGAAGTAAACAGCCGGGCTAGTTGTGTTCCTGCATCCTGGGCGCTTCGCCAGTTGTCAAACAGAAATTGATACCAAATCAAAAACACAATGGGGATCAATAAATGCGGCACTGCTGTTTTTAGCGTTTGCCCAACAGAAGATACAAAAGTCTGTTGAGGACCCCTTCGCCGGACGTACAAATAGATACATAACAACCTAAATGCTTCCATGCCAATGGCATATTCCACCAGGGCAAGATATACCCAGCCGGACAAAAGTGCGGCGATGGTCCAGATAAGACGTTTTGACACCGAATCAGATGAGATGGCCTTTAACGTAAAAGCGATGGAAAATGCCTGGAGTCCAACGCTCAATACATAAGGCTGGAATTCAAACCCTGCGACCCACCATAAAAAGCCCGGGAACAGCAAAAACAGAACCGTCATAAAAAAATTGGTCTGGCGTTGTTTCGGCCAGATCAAATTAAACAGCCAGAGCACGCCAATTCCACCTGCCAATCGCGTAAGATACATAACCATGTGATAGGGGAACGGATTCAAACCGAAGAGTGAAAAATAGAGCGCATACAATGGTCCGCGAATGGGACGGGTATGGAGTGCAACCGCAATTAATGCCTTGGGACCACTTACCAGCGCGTTGTAGAGGAAATACCAGTCGTCGCGGTAATAGTTCAATTCAGCAATGCGAGGCAAATAGGCGAATCCCGAGACGAGTGCAAGCAAAATAATTTCGAACCAGTGCGTTTGGATTAGTTTTTTCACCAATTGTTGTTCTTTTCGTATCCGAATGTTTTACCCAGGGCGGTCACAAATTGCGCTTTTTCAAAGGTGGGAAAGCGCAACTTGTGACCGTGGGCATTATATCAACAGGATCTCTGGTGACATCTTTGATGATCTTCCTGTGTTCATTGGTAAGATATTTCCATTCGCCTGATTTCCCTGAGCGAAATGCGGGGAATAGTTGATCGGGCAAATGTGCACCACTTTTGAAAAAAGATATACCGGGCAGAACAGTACATGAGCTTTTCAGTGTGATAGACTGTGGGGCGAAGGCATGAACTCAAAATGATGCAGGTATTTAACCACAAATCGTCTTGCGGGACGCAACTAAAATTTCAGGATTATAGTAGTTGAGGAATACCATTGAATACTACCATTTTTAACACACCCATTCTCAGTACTCTCTACCATTACTATGCAAAATTCTTAATGAGACTGTTGGGCTGGCGCGTGGAGGGGAAACTCCCCGAGTTCCCAAAATTCGTCCTGGTCGGCGCGCCCCACACCTCCAACTGGGACTTTGTCCTCTTCCTCGGCGTGATCTTCACTCTGCGGGCAAATGTCCACTTCATGGGCAAAGCAGAGTTGTTCCGCTGGCCGATCGGCTGGTTCTTTCGCTACTGTGGCGGCATCCCTGTGGAACGGAACAAGTCTACGGGACTGGTGGATCAGATGGTGAAGGTGAGCAACGAATCAGAGAAATTCATCCTGACCATTGCCCCCGAAGGGACTCGTCACCAGGTAGTGGAGTGGAAGCGTGGCTTTTATCACATTGCCAAAAACGCAGGCATTCCCATCGTAATGGCGGTCGTGGATGGCAAACACAAGACCGTCCGCGTTGGGCAGGTGTTTCATCCGACTGATGATATCGAAGCAGATATGAAGACAATTCAGGAAATCTTCGCAGGAATTGTGGGGGTCAATCCGAGACGGAAGTATATAACACTCGAAAACTGACATTATTTCGCACGCATCTGTGAAGATCTGTGACTGTTTGATCGTGGAAGGAAAATCATGAAACTACGTCCTTTTGGAAATACTGGCATGAACGTCTCTGAGATCGGGCTTGGGGCATGGCAGCTGGCCAACCCTGATTGGGGAGTCAACGATAAGAATGAAGCGTTGAGGATCGTACAGAAGTCACTCGAGGCAGGATGCAACTTCTTCGACACGGCGCCAGGCTACGGCGGAGGAAGAAGCGAGGAGTTGTTGGGCCAGGGATTGAAGTCCGTGCGCAGGGATGTCATCCTGTGTACCAAGTTTGGTCACACCGCGCAGGGAGCTACGGATTTCAGTGCCGCATCCATTCGCCCATCCCTGGAAGCAAGCATGAAGCGATTACAAACTGATTATCTGGATATTGTCCTCATGCACAACCCGGCGCGTGAAATGATGGATGGCAGAGTCGCGTCGCAATATGAGGAGTTTGAAAAACTTAAAGCTGAAGGCGTGATCCGTGAATATGGCGTTTCACTCGATTGGCGCGAGGAGCTGGAACTGGTCATGGATACGACAAAAAGCAAGGCGCTCGAAGTCTTCTTCAACGCGCTGTATCAGGAACCACTTCCCGCATTCCAAAAGGCGCAGGATAACGGCGCGGGGATTATTGTCAAAGTACCATTGGATTCGGGCTGGCTCTCGGGGCGGTACCGCGGCGATCATCAATTCAACGACATCCGCAAGCGCTGGCCAGCGGAAGTATTGGCGCGCCGCACTGAACTGGTGGAACAATTCGCCGCGCTGGTGCCCGAAAACACGTCCATGGCACATACCGCGCTGCAATTCATTCTTGCACAACCCCAGGTCTCGACCATCATTCCCGGTGCGAAGAGTGTTGACCAGGCATTGGATAATTTTGCCGCAGCAGACAAACAACTCAGCCCAGAGGTCGTTCAATCCATATATGACCTGTGGAAGCGTGAGATCGAAAGCGAACCACTTCCGTGGTAGAGATAAAGGATCAGTTACACTTTCTCTTGATATCAGCAATGCTTATTGCAAGCGGTGCCTGCGCGCCCATTCGACAAAATATTGAAGCGGCTGCCACACCAACTATAATAATTTCTACCAACACAGTTAACTCATCAAGTTCCTGTAAACGGACTCTGGATGACGGCGTCAGTCCATCCTACATCCCGAATACCGCGCAGCGGACAGTCGTAGGATATGGACATGTCCTAAGCGGTGTTGTGCTTTCAAGCATGCATTGCGAACCGATCGTAAAAGCCAAACTTGAATTCTGGCCCGAGGAAGAAGGACTTGGACATCCCGATTCGTCGCGCGCCACTTTCTTTACTGATGAAGAGGGTCGCTATCGCTTTGAATGCAACATACCCGAACATATTCATATGCGTATCTCTGCAGAGGGCTATAAAATAATTGGCGTAAATAGTTATCACCCTGAAGGAAAAGCAGAAGGAAGCTTTGATATTGTTTTAGAGCCTCAAAAATAAGGTCGCCCTTTTGTTTATTTTGCTTCCTTCATTGCCTGCTTGAAATCGAGCAGCGCCTGGATCGGTGTGGGGTCCTGGCCGTACGCCATCGCCAGATAATAGGCCATGTAATCGCCGAACAGGATCGTCGTCCAGATATGGGCGAGCGGAGTATGACCGCGCGCTTCCACCAGATCGGTGTTCAAACCCTCAAGCATGAACGCCTTGCGAGTCAGGTCTGAGCGCAGGTGGTTGCGCGGATGGTCGGATGGCGAGCACAGGAAGATGGTCATGGTATGCGCGTTGAGTGTTTCCTGTGGATTCTCCGTCCCGGCAAGAGTGTTGTGATTCGCCTCAGGGATAAATTCAAAGTTCGCTCCCGCTTTGGCGACCTCATTGATCTGTCCCTTCCAGCGGCGGGCAACCGTGGCAAGCAGCCCCGACCCCATGATCGTCACCCAGCGTCCCATGAGTTGACCCGCATATCGTTTGGCGGGATTTTTCGCGGCGGGGACATCTGCCTGCATGTGTTTCTGTGAGCTCTTCATCGAAGCCAGTGCGTCATCGATTGCTTCCTTTTGATCCGAAATAAAACCCAGGCGCTCAAACATTGCGAGTAACAGACCAAATGAAAACCCCACTGCAGCACGCGGCTGACCTATATGCTCAAACGTCCATGTGGGAATGTTGTTTTCCTGGGCGCGTCTGGCAAGTTCACCACCGGTGCAAACCGCAACGATCCGACATTTCGCTTTGAGCGCAACCTCGAAGGCATCCAGCGTCTCTTCGGTGTTGCCGGAATGTGACGAGCAAATGACAAGAGTCTCTGCGCCGCGCGCGTATAAGGGCAGTCCATAATCGCGATGAACGGAGACAGGCAGCGGGGCGAGCGAAGCACAGTATGAGGCGAGCAGGTCCGCGCCTATGGCAGAGCCGCCCATGCCTGCGATGATCACCTGCCGGAAGTCCGTCCAATCAGGCAGGCTTTGGTTCATCCCGAGCCGATAGGCATTGGCAAGCTGGTCGGGCAGGTTGTCTATCTCTGCAAGCATGTTGAGCGTATCCAGTTGTCTAAAACGGTCAAGGTCATCCAGATTCATGATCACTCCAAAAAGGACAGGGATTGTGTGTTTGATTCTACAACAAATAAGGAACAGTTTTGCATTGAAATTGTCAGGAAGGTTTTAATGTTCACAACGATTTCAGCGCGATGA
>JANMSY010000701.1:0-17625 GCA_031389865.1 Anaerolineales bacterium
TCAGTAAATCACGAATTTGATTCTAACCTCAGCATAACCCGTCATTGCGAGGGTTCTTTGCGAAGCAATCTCATATTTTCGAGCAATTTTCCGTCTGAGGAGTAAGATTGCTTCGTCGGAAAGGCACCCTCCTCGCAATGACGGTAAAACCTGTGATTTACTGAAATTTGAAAATCTCCAATCCCTAAACGAAAGCGTTGTGCCATCAATCAACCATCTGAATAAAAAAGGCATACTCAGAAAGGCAGGAGAATAGAATAAGTAAACGTTTAAGGATATAGATCTGGATAGATTTCACTTTTTATTTGTTGAAAAAGCCACGTCATTCCACGCGCAAATCCAATTCCACTACTATGGTTTTCTCAATTGATAGAATTTTATCGGTAACCCCGGGTCTCAAGCGTCAGGAATCTATGACAAATCCGTCATAAATTGAAGATTACCCCCTCATATCTTCGGATGATGTGACATCTCCGGCAGTCTGATTCAGCTTAATCTTGCGGTCTATGGCAGAGGCAATATGAGCGCCGAACAGGGCTACAGTAGCCAGCATGTAGACGAGAAACAAAAAAGCGACCAATGCGCCCACTGAACCATAAATCACTTCATAGCGTCCGAGTCCGCTGCGCACGTACCATGAGAAGAGCGTCGTGGCAGACTTCCACGCCAGAGAGGCCATCAATGCACCCCACAGTGCGGCGCTGCGTGTTACGTTAACGGTGGGAATCCAATAGTACAATACGGAAAAAAGCAGGAAGATGATCAGCCAGGAAAAAATATTCGAGAACCATTTCCACAGGAATACGTCCAGGAAGGAAACGAACGGGACGTTGAAGATGTGCAACAGGTTAAGGATTGAGTCAAGGATAAGCGATAGGAGGAACAATCCACTGAGTCCCGCGGTCATTTGTAAAGCAATTAAGCGCCCCTGAAAAAAATTTCGCTGGGGTGCTTCGAGCCATGCAAGATTGATGTTATATGCCAGGCTCATGAATCCCCCGGATGCCGCCCACGTGAGCGTGATCAGACCGATAACCCCCACTGCACTGCGTTGATCCAAAATGGAACGCAGGTTTTCATCAATCCATTCATACGAAGCAGGAATATTTTGTCGAACGAGCTGGGAAACCTTTAGATAGACCTGGTCACTATCCAGAATGAAGCCGCCTGCTGAAATAAGCACCAGCAGCAATGGGAACAGGGAAAAGATGATGAAATACGCAAGACTGGCGGATGCCTGGTTGGCACGGGTAACCTTGAATGTCTCAATTGCATCCTTGAGGATGTTGAAACGGGTGCCGCTGATACGGTCGGCACGTTGATACAAGTCCTTGATGCGCTGTGAGATCAAGAAAGCCTCCGGGATGTTTCATGGGCTGACAGGTTTGCTCTCAAGAATGTGGATGAGCTCAGTTAAAGATAAACCATTCAATTCCTGTTCATGAACTTCAAGCCATTTTAGCTTGATTTTACTTCCATCTGTGGCAAGCGCAAGAAAGCGAACAGAGGGATGACTCGCCATAAAACCATCCACCCAGGCTGGAACGCCGTTATCGAAGGATAACGAAATGATCACCCATTCGGGGTGGGTACTATCGATGACAGAAGCCAGTTCCTTCTGATCAGTCACCTCCCGCACAACCTCAAGATTTTCTGATTTGAAAATGATACGTTTGAGCATATCGCGCAGCAGCCGTGATCCATTTGCGAGGACGATGCGTTGTTCGGGCATGGTACCAGCCTTCCTGAAATTATGAGTTATCAATTCAGGATAACAGTAAGCCATTTAAAAGCCTATGTACCGGGTTACATGGCTCAGGTACAAATCTAGATATATAATGCCCCGGTCACAAATTGCACTTCTCATAGGGTAAACAGGCGCAATTTGTGACCTGAAGGGTATATAGGGAATTTGGCACTGAACCCATAATTACCTCAATTCCCCGCTATGTACTTCCTACAGGAGGGGGTTATTACGTTGCCTGCAATCAAATATCCACTATCTGTTGATAAAAGCCAGGCAGGTTGCTGCTTCCGCCCTGCTACTCACATTCAATTTCTCCAGAATATTATGCACATGATTCTTAACTGTGCCGACTTCGATCACCAGGTTCTGCGCGATCTGCTGGTTGGTATAACCCTTACTGATCAGTCCCAGGACTTCCAGCTCGCGCGTCGTCAGGGCTGTGGTATCCGTTAGGTTGTTCTCAAGCCCGGCGAACATCTGTGCCAGGTCTGAGAGCCGCTCCATCATGGCGGCGGCGATCTCTGGGGAGACGAATACCTTTCCCTCCTGCGTGGCGCGAACAATCTCGATAAGATCCTCAAGCGAGTCGTCCTGGAGGATATAGCCCGATGCACCCGCCTCCACATAGCGAAGGACACGCTTTTTTTCCTCCGTCAGGCCAAGTGCCAGCACCTTTGTGGAGGGCGCAATCTCAGAAATGGCGCTCGTTAGCCGTAAACCACCGTTATCCGGCAGGCGCGTGCTCACGAGAGCCACGTCCACATCCTTTTCACGGACGAGTTGTAAGGCGTCATCATAGGATGTCACGCATGCAACCACGTTAATATCCGACTCATCCTCCAACGCAGCAACAATGACGTTTCCCATTAACCGTATCTCATTTACCAGTAACAGGTTAATGGGACGATCAAATTTATTTTTCATGATCAGTACCCTCGTCAATAAGAAATCTACCCGCTCCTTTGTTGACAGCTGGTTGACCCGCATGTGCCACTTTGCTTTATTCAGGGCTATATTGTTGTGCAATGTTGTGTGGAGATCCAAATTGTAACACAGGGTTTTCTTCCATGTGAAACCCACACTCCTGAGGTATAAAGTTTACAGACGTGGGCTTCCCTCTCTAAAGGTATCATCCTGAAGGAGGGTGGCATCGATCGAGATTTCGAGTCCGTTTCTCAGGAGGTTGGAAACGGGACAAGCCTTATCGGCCAGCAGGATCATCTTCTGGAAGGTATCCTCATCCATGCCTGGCACTTCCGCGCGAACATGAAGTTGCATGCCCGTGATCTCGCCGCCATCCTCCCTGGACGACAGGATACAAGTTGCAGTGGTATCGGTCCGCACAGGGTCATATCCATTGTTTGCGAGTGTTTTGGCAATTGACATGCTTAAACAGGCAGCGTGCGCCGCGGCGATCAATTCCTCCGGGTTGGTGCCCGGATCATCTTCAAACCGCATACGATAGTTAAACGGTTGTTCAAAGAGTGCCTTGCTCTCCGTGCTGACGATGCCATTGCCGTTCCTCAAACCTGCGGTCCAAAGTACACCCGCTTTTCTGGTTTTTTCCGTCATTGCTTAAATCCTTTCTGTCGTTTGTCTTGTTTTTTTCATCAAGAATTTATACATCTAGCGGGCGATCAATTCCTCGCTCCTTTCTGTAATGGTCTTTATCAACGAATCATAAGGCTGGAGGAATTTCTCAATGCCTTCCTTGAGCAGTTCATGAGCAACTTCATCCAGATCGATTCCCAACTCTGCCAGTTGACTTAATTGGGCGCGGGCTTCATCGATCTCATTTTCGAGCGTGAGAGCGGCCGTGCCATGGTCTATAAACGCTTCCAAAGTCTCAGGCGGAATGGTGTTTACCGTATCCGGCCCGATCAGGTTGTTGACGTACATCACATCGGAATAGTCCGGGTTTTTCGTTCCAGTGCTTCCATACAGAACGCGCTGGGAACGTGCGCCCCTCTCGGCCAAATGTGACCAGCGCGGACTGTTGAAGATCTCCTTGAACCGCTGGTAGGCCATCCTGGCATTGGCGATCCCAATTTTGCCCTTGAGGGATTCGGCTTCGGGAGTTTTGTATTCATCCAGGAGCTGATCCACTTTGGTATCCACCCTGCTGACAAAAAATGACGCCACGGATGCAACCTGTTTTACATCGTACCCATTTGCCAGGCGCTTTTCCAACCCTGAGATATACGCCTCTGCCACGCGTTCATATTGAGCCAGTGAAAATATCAACGTGATATTGATGTTGATACCTTCTTCAATTGATTCCTGGATGGCGCGATACCCCTCTTCCGTCGCTGGAATTTTGATCATCATGTTTGGACGGTTCACAGACTTGAACAACCTTTCGGCCGCGGACACGCTGCCCTGCGGGTCGTGAGCGAGATGAGGTTCCACTTCGAGACTGAAGAAACCATCATTGCCATGGGTCCTGTCAAAAACGGGACGAAGGACATCCGCCCCCAGGCGGGCATCCTCCACGGTCAAGGCTTCATAGATCCCCTGCGGAGATTTGTCTTCCTTTGCCAGTTGTTCCATCTGGGCATCATATTCACTGCTCTGGCTGATCGCCTGTGCAAAAATCGCCGGGTTGGACGTTACACCAGTGAGTCCCTGCTCCACATAATCGAGCAGGTCTCCGGATTGAATCAGGGAACGCTGGATAAAGTCCAGCCAGACAGATTGTCCCAATTCGGATAACTCATGTATTTTTGTTCGTGCCATCAGTGTTTCTCCTTGGCATACGGCAGGAGTAGCAGCCGCAGGCCTTGTGCGTTTGTATTACTATTACGAGGTGGATACAGACATAGATACACGAGATGGTTCCTTATGTTGGATATGTACCTCGATGTATATCCTTTTCCGTCTCAGTGCCTGGCAAGATTGACGGAAATATCCTGCAAAGCAGGGTTTTGACTCGACGTACCCAGTACCGAGAAGGATTGATCCCATTTGAGGATCTCCTTGAAGAGACACGCACTTTTGCCCGGCGTATCATGTCCATGATCGAGGAGGCGGATGCCATTCACTGATACCAGCAAAGAATCACGGTGGAAGCAGATGAGGAGGCCAGACAGGTCATGTCTCACGCTCAAAAAGAGAAATTTATTCACTTTGGGATGGACCTTGAAATCCTGCTCCGTTGAAACCCGACAGAGAATATCCTCTTCAAAACAGGCGACCTGGTGGAACTGGCGGAATACTTGGAAAAGGTGGTATCTGATAAATCATGATTTACAGATTGGACGGTGCATAAGAAACACTTTATCAGCGTTTTATTCAAAAACCGCAGGACGCAGTTCTGGCGCGCAAGGCATTACGAGAAGACGGATTTGACGAATCATCACTGAACATGCTGGAATCCACACATCAGAATGAAGCCGTGGTACTGAAGAAAAATCCGTCCATTCAGTCTATTGGCGTTGGAGCACTGGTGAATTTATTCTTACCTCGCTGGCAACAGGGGTAATCTTCGGCGTGGTTACTGGAGCTATTCCAGGGGTGGCAAGCCGCTTGCTTATGTCAGGATATAAGAAAGTAGACACATCAAAGGGAATCAATCAAGGCAATTTAATGCTGGCGCTGGAAACCAGTGACATACGCAAGGAAACACGAGCCCGATTGACCATGAAGGAGTACAGTGCGGTCAAGTTTGAGGAATTCAGGGATACATGGGATACGGAGATCTGGTCTGTTTTTGACGAGGAAGCCCCGCAAAGTTAACCCAGCTGTGTGATTAAAAGTGATCATCCCTGATTTGTTTTTTAACGCTGACCCTCTCGAGAGGAGAAAATGCCATTCGAAGCCGGGCAGGGTTAGGCAGGACTATCGCGTCTGCATCATGCGCCGCAGGATGAACCAATTCACAAGGTAGAGTACAAGACCCATGGCAGCGAGTCCCGCAATCATTGTCAGGGGAATGGGCAGGCCGCGCAGCATGACGTTGTGCATCATATTGATGCCATAGGTGGCAGGCAGCATAAAGGAGAAAATTTTCATCGGCTGCCACATCAGGCGCAGGTCGAGAAAAAAGCCGCTGAAAAAAATACTGGCAAGCAGTAACAGCATGGAAAATTGCACAGCCTGCGTATCGGTTTCTGAAGCGAGCGAAATTAGAAAACCGACTGCCAGAGAGGTGAGCAAGAGCACGATGACCACGATGGAATAATTCACCCAGGTGCCAAGCATGGGGGTTCCAAGCACCCAAACGACAAGCAGCGTGATCGCCGCGGCAACCACCAGACCAAATGTGAAGAAACTGAGGGTTTTGCCGAACAGGATTTCAAACGCAGAGATGGGTGATGTTTTGAATAATTCCATTGCACCTGTGCGTCTTTCCTGTACGATTGACAGAGCGCCAAAGGTAACGAATAGATGCTGTATCAGCAGAACGATGACAGCCGGTGTAAAGAAATCTGTGATCTCAAGTTCAATACCTGTGGCGCTGTCCACTTTGGCCGTGAATGGGCTGGTGGCAACGGCAGGATCGATATTTTGAAAATCAGTTAACTGTGAGTTCAGGCTGGCAATGTTTTGCTCAATTTCAATCGCTTCCTGTTCCTGCCTGGCGAGTTCCTCCGGCGTGGAAGCGGCTGCGTTTGCGTCGAGAGCCTGTATGATGGAATCAAGGTTATTAAGAGCATCGGCGTTCTGATCGGGCTCAGTATCCGTACCGCTGCCAAACGTACTGTTCGTGCCTTCCATAACCGAGAGGCTTGCACCAGCCAAAAGGCGCAGCGCAACCAGGTCGTTGTTCAGGTTTTCCCTTTCCGCGGTGGCAGCTGCACCATTGCCTTGAGCCAGCGCTTCACGGTATGCCGTTGCACTTGCCTGTGCAGCTTCAAGTTTTTGCTGCATGTTGCCGGCCTCTGCCTGATTCTCTTCGGTAACAGTGCGCAAAACTCTTTTATTTAACGAATCCACATAAAGCCTGCCCACCTGCCTCATGTAATCCACCTGGATGGGATCGATCTCATTGTGGTACATCTCCAAAACTGCCTGCTCATTGTTGCGGATCGTCTCAATTGGATTATCCGGTACGATGACAACCATGTCTACAGTGTTTCGCGAGAGTTCGCGCAATGCCTGATCCCTATCAGTAATGATGCCCTGATAAATAATAGCCGGCCCGATTGTCTCGGCAAATTCCTGGACCTGTTCAATAAAGGGGCTGCCTTCTTGGACAACGAACACGGTCCGCAGGGAACGACCCTCCTTTTGAAAGGCAAAGCCGAACAGCAACATGATCAGGAACGGACCGAGGATTAACGTCAGAATCAGACGCGGCTGGCGGAATACGGTCGCCAGTTCCTTACGCACGAACGTTGTAGAACGGACAATAAAACGTGATAATCTATGCATTGGCCCTGTGCTTTTCTATTAATTTAACAAACACATCGTCATAAGAGGGTAAATAACTCTCAATGGAACTGATTTCCTTACGGCGGTTATGGAAATGGTCGAGCAGGTATGGCGTCGCTGTGGCTGCGTCATCCACGAGCAGCTGCAGTTCATAATCGGTTGCATTCAATACTTTGCTCTTAATGTCAGGCAGGTTCTTGATCTCCTCACGGAAGTCGTAATCAATTCGGTCCGTGGAACCCACTCGAATAATGTCCCCGCCATAGGCTTCGCGGCGAAGACCTGCCGGTGTGTTGACCGCTATCAATTGGCCCTCAGACATCACGCCCACAAAATCACAATACTCGGTTTCGCCCACGTATTGCGTGGTGACGAATAATGTACGGCCATGTGATTGCATTTCCTTGAAATAATCCCAAAACTTCTTGCGCAGGATCGGGTCAATACCTGCAGTGGGTTCATCGAGAAACAGCAATTGGGGGTTATGTACAAGTGTGGCAGCAAGGCTCAAACGCCTGCGCATGCCACCCGAAATATTGCGCACCAGTTTATGCCTGTCTTCCTTTAATTCAACAAGATCAAGGAACTGATTCAAAACTTTTGTACGCCAGAAACTGATACCATACAGCGATGCGGCAAAGTTCATATTTTCCCAAACCGTCAACTCGGGATATAAAACAAAAAGTTGCGGAAGATAACCAATTTTCTCACGGTCAGTCCTTGAAAACTCGGAAGGCTTTACTCCCAGCACGCTGATCTCACCGCTATCCGGCGGGTACAAGCCCATCAATAAACGAACAGTGGTGGTCTTGCCGCTTCCACTAGGTCCGATGAACCCAAAGATTGCTCCCTCCGGGACATCCATACTGATCGCGTTGACCGCCACTTCGCCTCCAAAGGCCTTGGTCAGCTCTCGTGCTCTGATAATTTGAGGGCGTTCCGGAACATCTGGAATTTCCTGTTGATGTGCTTGCTCTTGTTCAAACATTAAACTGAAACCTCCGCCGAATCCTGATAACATAAATAGCAAAGTACAAAGGAAGCCTGTATCTATATCTGAGATATTACAAGTCATCTCAAAAACGGCATGTCACTCTGAGGAAGCGTTCGTCGCGACCGAAGAGTCTCGTACTTTCAGCATTAGAGATCCTTCGCTTCGCTCAGGATGACATTTTTGACACAAGTTCTAGAGGGAGAGACATATTTGCTGTATAACTTAACGAAATAAACTACGAAAACGCACGCATGAAGGATAATAATGATGTTTCAAAAGCCCCCAGCCAGCTTATGCTGGATAAATATGCTCTCCCCTATTAAGGCACGAACCAGACTGCGCACTTATTCTGCAATTATCGATAGTGGATAACAATACCCCGGTGTTTTGCAGACCGGGGATGCAATGAAACTCTTAAACGTTCCCTATCATTCCTTCCACCTGTTTACTTCATCCCACTCAATACCCGCGTAATGACGGCGTCGAGCAACGCGCCATCCACCTGCCCATCCAGCTTCGCCAGGACAGCAGATTTAATCCGCTGCTTTAGCTCGGCATCTAAGGTGCTTTGAGGTGGTGTTTCTCTTTGATAGGCCGCGTGGGTGTTCACCGATGGGCTGTACGTCGCTTTCGGTGGCGGAGATTTTTCGACGCGGTTGATCTTCATCTCATACCGCATGGCGCGTTCGAGGGCAAGATCGGTCATCACCACGTTATCCGTCACATCTATGGACGTGGCGCCGCGTGCCTTCATATCGTCAATGTCGCGTTCAGTATAGAAGATTTTTGCCATAAACACTCCAGTATGTCACTCTCCCGAAAGAAATCGGGACGATGTGAGCGCAGCGAAGGGTCTCATACTGCTAACAGAGATACTTCGTCGCTTTGCTCCTCAGTCTGACATTATTTTTCAGGTCTTCCATCCAGACCTTCAAGCGCCTTCACTGCCGAGTTGCGCGCCGTAAGGACTTCCGCTTCGGAGCCGGAAAGCCACATGCGGCCAAAGCGACCCACCGAAGAGACATGCAAGATCTTGATGTTCGCGCCCTTTTCGGCTTCATTGACAGCATAGTTGATATATGCAGCCGGTGCACATTCCAGCACGAGCATCGTTTCGCCAGGTACAAGCATCGAGCCGCGGCGAAAACGGTTCAGTAGCTGCGACTGATACGGGTCCACGTTGGTAATGATCTGCACGGATGCAATGTAGGGTTTGATCCGTTCCTCAGGGCTCAGACCAAGCCTCTCCAGTACGATACGCCCGGCCTCGAGCACTTCCGACTGTGAACGGGAATGGATCTCGAACATGCCAAACTCGCGTTCAACGATCTGCGCACCCGGTCTGGCCTCGGTCGATTTGACGGCGATATCCACCAGACGGAATACTTCATTGCCCGGGGCAACCTCCACATAAAGAGAAGCCATGCCCTCTGTGGGAAGGTCACCCTGTGTAATGGTGCCCACGAACGCCGCATACTGCGGCTGCATACGGTCGAGATAAGAATACACACGTAAAGAAAATTGTCCAGCCATATTGCTCCATGTCTCATGTCATTGCGAGGGAGCCTTTAGGCGACCAAAGCAATCTCCTAACAATCGTGGGATTGCTTCGCCCACTCGGCGTTTGAGCCTCGAGGCTCGCAATGACATCCAAAGATTTTAATTGTGCATTGCGATCCCAAGCGGCGTGACAAACAGCGGGTTGCCCGGCAAAACCGTCTCCACGCCAGTTACTTCCTCGATCACTTTATCCATTCCGGGATAGGCGCACGTGCCGCCCACCAGATACAACCTGTCCACACGGTGACCTTCGATGTGCCTGTTGATGATCGAACCGACTTTTTCCATCACAGGGCGAATGACAGGAAACAAACGCGTCTGCTTTTTGGGATCTGTCTTCAACGCTTCCGCTTGCTCAAACGTCGATCCCGTTGAACCTGCGATCACCAGGGAGAAATGAGTTCCGCCTGTTGGTTCATCGGCGGTGTACACCACCTTGCCATCCTTGAAGATGGCAATACCTGTTGTGCCGCCACCTACATCCACAATTGCGCCGTCGCTGATTTGCAGCACATTGTTCGCGGCCGTTGGCTCATCGATGAGACCTGTGCAATCCAGACCTGCGCCATATAACACATTCGCTGTGGCGCGCACTTCCGCCTGTGGCACACCAGGCGGATAGCCTGTTGCAGCGGACGTCAGCTCGAAACCAAGCTTCTTTTCCACTCTTGATTTCATCGCACGCAACAAATCCACCGCACCGATGAAGTCCACGACAAGACCATCGCGCGTCACCTGCGCAAATCGATATTCGCCAGCGATCGGCTTGTATTGTTCATCGAGCACGATCAGAACCGTGTATGCCGTTCCCAGATCCACACCCACATGGACGCTTGAGGGACGAAGCGATTCAAAATCCACGCGCCCGTTGCCGGTGGATGACATGACGCGGTCAGTTTGCGTCAGCAGATCAAAGAGATGCGGATTCATCTACTTCTCATTCCAATTCACCGGGAATACCACATACACAAAGCGAGTCCAGTTGGGCGTCCCAAACGTGATGCTTGACCCTTTCGGGATGTAGATCACATCGCCCGTTTTGCCGCGTACCTGCTCGCTGCCGCGCGTGATCACCAATTCACCTTCGAGCACAATGTCAATTTCGTCATACATCAGGGTCCACTGCATCTCACCTTTATCGAGCGACATATATCCCGCGCCCATCGGCGAACGGTCCTGCGTGATGACCACATCCTTCAACCAGACGTTTGTGCCCGGGGTGGTTTTGCCCTCGAGAAATGGCTCCACCTGGATGTTCGACATTCGGACGACTTTCAGCGGCGGGAGATTCGGACTTAACGCTTCCCTCTTCAAGCCGACAGTTGATTCCGTTTCGCGGATCAACTTTACGCCCAAAGCGAACGCGGTGTCAGTTGCCTCGTGCGTGACAATGTCATCAGGCGCGAGCAAAAGAGTCTCCACGCGATCACGCGCGAGACGACGGATATCTTCCGCAGTAAATAGTTGACGCGGCATGAGGGAGGTAGACCTGTAAACATGTACACACGTATGCAGAGATACATGTGCTGCGTGTCTACTTGATTACTTGTCTACTTTTCCTTCGCGCCTGAACGACCGCCGAAGGAGCCTCTTGTATTCTGCGGCAGGATCATCTCAACATCGGTATGAGGCCTTGGGATCACATGGACCGAGGCGAGCTCACCGACACGCTTGGCAGCGGCAGCACCTGCATCCGTTGCGGCCTTCACCGCACCCACATCACCGCGCACCATCACGGTCACAAATCCGCCACCGACATATTCACTGCCGATGAGGGTCACATTCGCGGCCTTAACCATCGCATCAGCGGCTTCGATCGCGCCGATCAGACCTTTGGTCTCAACCATTCCTAATGCAATCATGGAAACATCTACGGGCATGGCTTAATTCTCCTTTTGAATTATATTTCCGATTAGACATCGGATGTCAGGGTTGAAAGATATTCAAGCCCTGAAATCTGAGTTCTAATTTCTGTGATACCGTCATTGCGAGCCCGAGCGTAGCGAGTGGCGAAGCAATCTCCTCAAATGTGTATGAGATTGCTTCGGGCTCTCGCCCTCGCAATGACGAGGCTATTTATTCAACTCCAACAACACTCTCCTGACGATTTCCTCCACCTGCGCGTCCGAGGATATGGATGGAGCGGATGCAGGTGCCAAAGGGGCTCCACCAGAGAACGCGCGTCGCTGTGCGGGGTCATCCGTCGAACCCGGCGCAAAAGCAGCATCCGGCGCGGTGCGTATCTCGTATGCCAGTTTCTTGACATTATACAGGTGATGGACAGTAATATTATCGCCTGTGATCGCTCCGCCTACGCCACCTGACCCCAACGTCATGGATGGCATCATACCGGTGGTGTAACCCGTTGTGCCGAGCGTACCAAACGTATTGACCATGATGCGGAATACAGGTTTCTCCAAGCCGAACCGCATGATGACATTTTCATCCTGGGCGTGGATGACCTGTGAATGACCGCGTCCGCCGTAGTTGATCAACTCAAGCGAACGCTCGCAACCCGCTTCCCAGCCGTCCGCTTCATACCAGCCGAGCACGGTGGTCAGTTTTTCGCCTGAGAGCGGCTCATCAGGGCCAACACTGTTGAGTTTCACAACCAGGATGCGCGCCCAATCAGGGATGTTGAACCCATACATCTGCGCCAATTGTTGCGGACTCTTGCCAACACCTTTTGGATTCGGCAAATGACCGACAAACAAGTTCTTTGCCAGTATGTGTTTGATCTTGTCGTCAACAAAGAACGCGCCTTCCGCCTTCATCAACTCTTCGAGCCGCGCCGCAATGGGCCGATCTGCGACGACCGACTGTTCCGTCGCACAGATCACTGAATGATCGAATGCCTTGGACGCAACAATATATTTTGCAGCGCGTGGCAGGTCTGCCGAGCGATCCACATACACAGGGACATTGCCAGGGCCAACGCCATAAGCAGGCTTGCCCACAGAATGAGCAGCGCGCACCATATCCGATCCGCCGGTAGCAAGGATGACGGCAACATATTTGTGCTTCATTAATTCCTGCGTGCCCTGCAGGGTCACTCTCGTCATGCACGAGATCAGTCCCATTGGCATGCCTGCGCGTTCCCCTGCTTCAGCCATGATGCGGACGGTCTCAGCACAACACTTTGCTGCAAAAGGATGCGGTGCGACAACGATCCCATTCCTTGCCTTCACTGCGATCAACGTCTTGAACATGGTCGTGGAGGTTGGATTCGTACTCGGAGTCAATGCGGCGACAACGCCCATGGGCCACGCAATATCATAGGTCCGCTTTTGTGGATCGCTGCGAATTACACCGACCGTAGGAATATCCTTGATCGCATCCCATAATAATTTGGATGACAATAAATTCTTAAGCGTCTTATGCTCGGGAACGCCGTAACCTGTTTCTTCGCTTGCCATTCGCCCCAGAGTCTGGGCTGAGTCCGCGGCGGCCTGAGCCATCGCCGCGCAGATACGGTCCACTTCGGCTTGCGTGGCGCGCAAAAATTTTCGCTGCGCATCGCGGGCCTGTGTTGCCAGCGTGCGGGCTTCCTGAATGGAGAGGAGATCGTTGTCGAATTCAGCCATAATTTATGTCCATCTCGGTGGTCGAGACCACCACTTGGTGAGAGTGTCTCTTATAACGTGATGGTCTCGATCTGCCGTTCGCAAAATCGCTTAGGGCTACTCGACCATCGGAACATATTACAAGTTATCTCAAAAACACCATGTCACTCTGAGGGAGCGTTCTTTGCGACCGAAGAGTCTTGTACTTCAGGAGTAGAGATTCTTCGCTTCGCTCAGAATGACATTGCGTAAGGTCACTTAGTAATTAAACGGATTAATCGCGACTTCCAGTACTTTATTCTGAAACGCCATCGCGGCCGCCCTGCACGCGGGCTGGTCACCGGTCAACATGACGCCCATGTAGTTCGTTTCGGAGGGCGGCATGGTCAATGCAACGATGCTGACGTCGGCAGACTTGAGTGCGGCGTCGAGTGCGACCAAACCTTCATTCGGCGTTGCCACAAGATAGGCAATCGGTGAGCCAACAGGAATATTGCAGGCCTGCGAAAGATACGTTCCCGTTCGTGAAATGACATGCGGGAAGAAAGCAATGGAATCATCATCATTCGCCGAATACCAGATCGCCTTATACTTGATGTAATCCACCGCAGCATTCAACCCAGCCCGGACTTCGGCCGGGTCTGGCCCCGCTATAATCGCCATGATCTCGCCTGACCATTTCCCTGACGTGTGCTTGGCGCCTGCATAGAACGACTTTGCGTACACCACTTCCACGTCTGCCATTTTGGTGGCTTCATCGATGGCGGTGTACGTCGCGTCATCATTATCCACGCTTAGCAGGCCAATGGAACGCTGGTCGTCGCGCAGTTTAAGTTGTTCCGCAAAGTTACGGTCCACCTGGGGGATGAGCTGTACTGCGAGCGGAGTGCCGTAAAGGGGATCGAGGATTGCCATGTTGTTTCTCTCTTTACTTCATCATTTTCATCTTTACGCCGGAAGCCTGGCTCTTGCGCATCTTCTGTGCGATCTGCACAACGAATGCGCCCGCCTCAAGCGGATTGGTCCCGCCGCTTTCAAAGATGTTGCAGACCACATCGCGGTCGGCGTCGGTGTCACCATATTTCGGTTTGTAGCCCATATACGCGCTCATGGATTCAGCACGTCCCAGCCCGGGACGCTCGCCGATGAGCAGGATCACCACATCAGGTTTGATGAGCTCACCTATATCATTCATCACGCCGACGCGCGCATATTTGACAAAGAATGGCGTGCCGAATGTCAGATTCGCCGTTTGCGCGCCCTGCCGAATGACGGGAAATATCTGGCGCAGGTTCGCTTCGATTGCCGCGGCGGAAAGCCCGTCGCCAATGACCAGCTGGATGTTGACATTCTTCTGGCACTTCTCGTTGATTATACGTTTGGCATCGTCATTGAGCAATCGTCCGAGATCAGGACGCAGGAGATATTCCTGTTTGCCGCCCGTGATCTTTGTTTGCACTGTGAAGAGATTGAACTCGTCTAAAAGCTTCTGATCCACATCGCGGTAGAGTGCATCCTGCGTGATTGCATGATCGCCCTGAAATAATAAAAGTGAAGCCGTGCGATAACGCGGACCCGCGCGTCCCACACCGATACGTGCAGAGGTGGAGTCGATCAAGGCGCGCAAACCGTCCGCATCTTTTGGATTCTTGACACGTGCCTTCGTGCGTAGATCAGGAAGGGTTGGGTCGGGCAGGTCAATGGTGAGACCCGCTGTGGAGGTGGCAGCGCGTGGTTTGAAGGGAATGGCAGAGGCTGCTGATAACGCCGATGAAACGGAATCAGGCGAAATATCCGAAGATGAAGCGGGAGATTGCTTCGTCGCTTCGCTCCTCGCAATGACATTGGGTCGTACAGCTCCGGATTGTTTGAGTTCGCGGACAATGGCATCTACGATTGCGGCAAGTTTGGCGTCATCCATGATTACCTCTTAAGGAAGATGGAGGGGTCGCCCGCTTTTTCAGTGAGCACACCATCTTTGATCAGGCCCAGACCTTCCATCCATTTTTCGAATTCAGGCGCGGGGCGCAGTTTGAAGAGTTGACGTAACGTGGGAGCATCGTGAAAGGAGGTGCATTGATACGAGAGCATCGAGTCATCACCCATGGGCACGCCCATGAAATAATTACAGCCGGCAGCGGTGAGCATGACCGCAAGGTTCTCAATTGCATTTTGATCGGCGCGGGCGTGGTTGGTATAGCAGGCGTCCACCCCCATCGAGATGCCGGTGAGCTTGCCCATGAAATGATCCTCCAGCCCGGCGCGCTGGATCTGGCGGGCATCGTACAGATATTCGGGGCCAATGAAACCAACGACCGTGTTGACCTGGAAGGGACTGTAACGTTTTGCAAAACCATAGCAGCGCGCTTCCAGAACGAGTTGATCCCAACCGTTGTGCGCCTCAGCCGAAAGCTCGGAACCCTGGCCCGTTTCAAAGTACATGAAGTTCGGACCCTTCGGGAAGCAGTGCTTTTTTGCAAGTGCATAGGCTTCGTCGATCATGCCGACGGAGATGCCGAATGAGTCGTTGCCCTTTTGTGATCCGGAAAGTGACTGGAAAACCAGCCCGACGGGTGAACCTGATTCCATGCACTTCATTTGAGTGGTGACGTGTGCCAGTACACAATTTTGGGTCGGGATATTCCAGGTCTTGATCACGTCATAGGTCATATCCAAAAGACGTGAAACGGAGCCATAGGAGTCATCCACAGGGTTGATGCCGATGACTGAGTCACCAGAGCCATAGGACAGGCCTTCATAGATCTCTGCGCGGATGCCTTCGGGAGAGTCAGTTGGGTGATTGGGCTGGTTGCGGGAGGAAAGTGTTCCAGGTAAACCAATCGTGTTATTGCAATACGATGAAACGGGAATCTTTTTGGCGGCATACATCAGGTCGAGGTTGGACATCAGCTTGGTCACGCCTGCGATCATCTCGGCGGTGAGGCCGTTCGATGCGCGGCGGATCATATCGGTGGTGGTTGTGTCCGCCAGAATCCACTCGCGGAACTCCCCGACGGTCTTGTCCTTGATCTCGTTATAAACCGCTGGGTCTACTGCATCCTGAATGAGACGCGTGATTTCGTCCTCTTCATAAGGGACCGCGGGGTTGTCGTGCAGGACCCACATCGGGACTTCGGCGAGGACAAGTTTGGCAGCGACGCGCTCGGCGGCGGTCGCTGCGCCAACGCCTGCGAGTGTGTCACCTGATTTCTCCTCGTTGGCTTTGCCCATGAGGAGACGGATATCGGGGAAATCGTAGGTTTTGCCGTGAAGCTTTGTACGGAGGAGCATAATGATTCCTTTTTAACCACGAAGGGCACGAAGTTCACTAAGGAAGAAAGAAAGAGGAAAGAGATTGCGAGACCTTTGGTTGTAGCGGTGGTTGAGTAGCCCTGAGCGGGGTTTGCGAAGGGCGTATCGAAACCACCAGTTCGGGAAATTCGTAGGTTTTGCCGTGCAATTTGGTTCGTAGGAGCATAATGAGTACCTTTTAACCACGAAGGGCACGAAGTTCACTAAGGAAGAAAGAAAGAGGAAAGACCACGAAGAACACAAGGACGTTTCTATTTCATGTGGTGGTCGCGTAGGGCGAAGCCCGTATCGAGACCACATTCTCGTAATTTCATTCTTACTTGTTATTGCTGGTTTCGATACACCCTCGGCTGTCGCCTTGGGCTACTCAACCAGCAGGGATTACCTTAATGATAAAAAATTAGTGTCTTTACACTCAACGGGACGACTCGTCCATCCATGAGCGGTGTACCGATATCAATGTAATCGCCTTCGGATAAGCCAACTTGGTCAATGACTAACAAAGCACGCGAGGGAGCGAGTCCCTTCACGGTTTGACCGAGCGCCTGGGCGTAGTCACGTTCGATGATAGCGATCAGTGGTCTATCGCCAGGCATGGTATCTGCGAACATCTTCAAGCCGCTTGCAAGTTGTGTGAGCGATTCGTAATCCAAAGATTTATCGAGTTCAAGCGCAATCGCAAACGGGTCGGTGGCGAGGTTGATATCCCAGCGGGTCACGGCTTCGGCGATGCTCCTCGAAATGTCCGTAGGGGCGGGGTCACCCCGCCCAAATACAGGTCTTATCACAGGCACATTCTTCAACGGCAGAATTTCCTTCTCTGCCCAGATCGTTGAGCCTGATAACGTGACGGTCTGTGTACTGGCACCCAACACCGTCGCACGGACTGTCTCAGAGGGTTGAACAATTGTATACGCATTCAACGCTGAGTGCTTGCGCAGCGATTCCGCCAACAGCGGACCTACATCATCATGGATCGTCGCATCGCTCACCGAGTTGATCGAAATCGGATTGTAGTAATAATGCCCGATACCGCCAGAAAGCATCAGCACGGAGCCTTTACCTGAAACACCAAC
>JANMSY010000712.1:0-2242 GCA_031389865.1 Anaerolineales bacterium
CCCTTACCCGAGCAACCTATCCAAGAACCCCCGCCACCCAAGAAAAATCCCTGGCGCAATTTCAAGCATGGCAAGGCTCTCTACCAACGCTCCTCTTCCCCGAAAATTTAGACCACACCCTCATGAGAACCTCCGGCTTGACAGGCATTTTATTCGGCATATAATACCAGTATATAAACGCATTGATCGGGACGAGTATGTGGTCCTTACCTGACAGAGAGAAAAGGCCATTGGTTGAGAGCCTCTTCAAGGAAAGTCCACTGAAAACCACCCGGGAGCGTAAAACAGAACGCAGGGGCAGACAGCTGTCGCCCGTGCAAGTAAGTTGAACGGATTGCCCCGTTATCGGCTCTAGAGATATGTCGCAAGGCATAAATCGGGTGGAACCGCGTGAATCAAATTCTCGCCCCGTATTTGGGCGAGAGTTTTTGTTTAAGGAGGTCGCGATGACTACAGATGACATAACCATCACTCGTCGGCGGTCCGGAGGTTGCTGCTAGCCGCCTCTTCGGGTCGCACCCAGTCCATTTGGCGGCAGCAACCATAAGCTCGTACTGAGCGAAGTCGAAGTATCTAGAAAGGAAGCAGGAATGTCACAACAAGTTCAGGAAAAATACGAAGAGTCCCAGCTCTATAAGATCCGTCACTCGGCTGCACACGTCATGGCTCAGGCGGTGCTGGAAATATTCCCGGATGGGAAGGTCTCGATCGGCCCGCCAGTGGAGAACGGGTTCTATTACGATTTTGACCTGCCGCGTAACCTCACGCCTGAGGACCTCCAGCAGATCGAAAAACGGATGAGACAGATCGTGCAGGGCAGGCATGAGTTCAAAAAGACGGTCATCTCTGCTGAAGAGGCGAAGAAGATCTTTGCCGATCAGCCCTATAAACTGGAGTTGATCGAGGGACTTGAAAAAGGCGGTACGGACGAGTATGGTAATCCCTTGGAAGAAAAGCCTGAGATTTCCATCTACCAGCAGGATACGTTCACAGACCTGTGCCGCGGGCCTCACGTGCAGAGCACGAAAGAGATCAAGCAGGACGCGTTCAAGTTGATGTCGATCGCCGGTGCGTACTGGCGCGGCGATGAGAACAACAAGATGCTCCAGCGCATCTATGGCACAGCCTGGGAGAACGCCCAGCAATTGAAGGATTACCTCCATCAACTGGAGGAAGCCAAAAAACGCGATCATCGCAAACTAGGCAAGGAATTGGAGATCTTCATCTTCGACGATGAGGTTGGGCCGGGCTTGCCGCTCTGGCTGCCGAATGGTGGCGTAATGATTGAAGAGCTGGAGAAGCTCGCCAAAGATATGGAAGATAAAGCTGGTTATTTGCGCGTGCGCACGCCGGTCGTTTCCAAGGAAGATTTGTTCCTGCATTCAGGGCACCTGCCCTATTATGCTGAAAGTATGTACCCACCGATGGAGATCGAGGGTGTGAAGTACTACGTTAAGCCGATGAACTGCCCGATGCATCATAAGATTTTCAGTTCAAAGGGTCGCTCCTATCGCGATCTTCCCATCCGCCTTGCAGAATATGGAACGTGTTATCGCTATGAAAAATCAGGCGAATTATTCGGTCTGATGCGCGTCCGCTCCATGCAGATGAACGATGCCCACATTTATGTTTCGGAAGATTTGTTCGAACAGGAATTCCTCGGCGTTGTTGATCTGTATCGCAGGTACTTTGATCTGTTTGGCATTGAGAAATATGTGATGCGGCTATCACTTCATGCCAAGTCCGGTCTTGGAAAGAAATATGTGGACAATGAGCGCCTGTGGCTCAAGACGGAAGATATGGTTCGTCGCGCCATGACGAATGGCGGCGTACCCTATGTGGAGGCCGAAGATGAAGCCGCATTCTATGGTCCGAAAATTGATGTACAGGTCTGGAGTGCCATCGGAAAGGAATTCTCACTTATGACGAATCAAGTGGATTTTGCCGTGCCTGCACGCTTCGATTTGAAGTACACGAACAGGGAAGGCAATGAGGAAGTGCCTCTGTGCATCCACCGCGCACCCCTCAGCACGCACGAGCGCATGGTGGGATTCCTGATCGAACACTACGCAGGCAACTTCCCCGTCTGGCTTTCGCCCGAGCAGGTACGCGTCATCCCAATTACAGATGGACAGAACGAGTATGCCGAAAAGATCGCGAAAGAATTGCGTGAGAATGGCATCCGAGTCCACGCGGATCAGAGCGCCCAACGTATGAATGCCAAGATCCGCTCGGCACAGCT
>JANMSY010000026.1:0-4017 GCA_031389865.1 Anaerolineales bacterium
CACTAAAGACACCGATCGCGTTCGAGCCACCGCCAACACAGGCAATGACTGTATCGGGCAAACGCCCCACTTCCAGCATGATCTGTTCCCGCGCTTCGGTACCGATCACAGATTGAAACTCACGCACAATGGTCGGGTAAGGATGGGGTCCCAACGCTGAACCAAGCAGATAATGCGTATCGCGTACATTCGTCACCCAATCGCGGATCGCTTCGTTGATGGCATCCTTCAACGTCTGCGTGCCCGATATCACAGGTCGCACGTCCGCGCCAAGCAACTTCATGCGAAAGACGTTCGGCTCCTGCCGCGCAATATCCACCACGCCCATGTACACCACACATTCGAGTCCCAACAACGCCGCTACCGTCGCCGACGCGACTCCATGTTGCCCCGCGCCCGTCTCTGCCACAATGCGCCCCTTCCCCATCCGCTTCACGAGCAACGCCTGCCCCAACGCGTTGTTGATCTTATGCGCGCCCGTGTGCGCCAGATCTTCCCGCTTCAAATAAATCTGCGCGCCACCCAATTTATCAGACAATCTTTTTGCATATGTCAACGGTGTGGGCCGGCCGACGTACGAGGCCATCAACCTGTTGAACTCCGCTTGAAAGGCAGGATCGCTCTTCGCCGATACGAACGCTTCTTCCAACTCGATCAACGCGGGCATCAACGTTTCGGGAACAAATTGTCCACCGTATGGGCCGAATTTCGAGGGTAGTAAAGTTGTCATGATCTCATTTCCTGAATTACAAGGCGACGACTCCTGTCGTCGCACTCCTTACTGCATTTACGAATGCCTTCATCTTCTTCGCATCTTTTTCCCCCGGGGCTGATTCCACGCCAGAAGCTACATCCACGCCCCAGGGTCTCACCTGCCGCACCGCTTCCGCCACGTTCTCCGGAGTCAACCCACCCGCCAGCAAAAGCGGAAATTGCTTCGCCAACTCTGCCGCGGCTGACCAGTCCGCTGTAACGCCTGAGCCGCCATACACACCTTTAACCGCCGCATCCACCAACAAAGCAGGAGACTCACTTCTTGCAAAACCATTCACCTCAGCAGGGACGCCACGAAACGCTTTGAATGCTTTGCCCTACAGAGCGCGCAGCATCCCAGGCGTTTCATCGCCGTGCAATTGTGCAAGACTCAAGCCTACTGTCTCCATCGTCGCGTGGATTTCCGCCGCCGAGGCGTTGACGAACACGCCCACATACGTGACATGTCCGTATTTCCGCATTACGGACATGATGTCGCGGCACCTGCCCACGTCAATGCAGCGCGGACTTTTCGGGTAGAAGTTAAACCCGATCAGGTCAGCACCCGCTTCCATCGCGGCGAGGGCGTCGGTCACAGTTTTGATCCCGCAGATTTTGATCTTTGTCATAAGGTTTCTGTAGTGCGACATTTATGTCGCTTTATCAGACAAGATTCTTGCGAGAAAGTTCACGTACTTTGGCAGCGATATCTTCTGAAGTGACCAAAGCTTCACCCACAAGGATTGCATCTACCTTTGCCTTGGCTACTCTCTCGACATCGCTTGCATCGAAGATGCCAGACTCTGCGACAACAGCGATTTCAGAAGGAATCATCGGGCGTAATCGTTCTGTTGTTTCTAGCGATACTTCAAACGTAGCGAGATTACGATTGTTGATGCCAATCAATTTGATATCCTTCAACTTTAAAGCTCGTTCGGTTTCCGCTTCATCGTGGACCTCCACTAAAGCAGTCAATCCGAAATTCAAGGCACAGGCGTGCAGATCGGCGAAGTGCTGGTCGTCGGTCAGCGCGGCGGCGATGAGGAGAATCGCATCTGCACCGTTGGCGCGGGCTTCGTAAATTTGAGATGCATCAATGATGAAGTCTTTTCTGAGCAGAGGCAATTCTGATTTCTGGGTAAAGCGCAATTCACGTAACGTTTCCAGTTTACCCAGGAAGAATTTCTCATCGGTCAACACCGAGATGGCGGAGGCACCATTTTGGGCGTAGATGTCCGCGACTTGGAACAGGTCAAGGTGCGGAGCCAGAATCCCTTTTGAGGGAGAGGCGCGCTTGAGTTCAGCGATCAACCTCACCCCTGGCCCCTCTCCTGGAAGGAGAAGGGAAACTGCGGCGAGAAAATCCCTGGGTATAGGAGAAGTGTCTGCGGCGCGGCGCAAGGCTCGGGCGTCGAGCGCCGCAATCTCCAATCTCTTCTGGTCAATGATCTTCGCCAGAATGCTCATTGGATGGTTTGAAAACTCTGCGAGAACTCGATCAGAGCGTTGAGCTTGGCGAGGGCTTTGCCACTATCGAGCGACGCAGCGGCTTCGTCGAGTGCAGATTTGAAGTCGCCTGTTTCAGCTGCGAGCGCGCCCGCCGCATTGAGCAACACAGACTCGCGGCGTGCGCCGTTTAACTTTCCAGAAAGCAACTCCCGCATCATCATCGCAGACTCGTCTGGATTCCCACCGCGCAGGTCTTGAATGTCAGCAATGGAGAAACCAAAATCCGTGGGATCAAGATCATATGTGTGGACCGCGCCATCCTTGAGGTGACTGATCCGATTGAGGCCGCAGGTGTTGAGCTCATCCGTGCCCGCCGCGCCGTGAATGACCAGCGCAGCACGTGAACCGAGTTCGTTGAGGACGTTGGCAAGAGGCTCGGTGAGCGCCGGAGCAAAGACACCTGTGAGCTGGATGTGCGCCCCCGCAGGATTGGTGAGGGGACCCAGGATGTTGAATATGGTACGCTGACCAATTTCCTTACGAGGACCAATGGCATATCGCATGGCAGGATGAAACTTGGGAGCGAACATAAAGCCAATGCCCAGGTCGTCAATGGCTTTACCAACCTGCTCGGGCGTGAGATCGAGGTTGACACCGAGAGCTGAGAGGACATCTGCTGAACCACATTGCGAGGACGCAGCGCGGTTCCCGTGCTTGGCAACCTTGCGCCCTGTGCCTGCAAGGACAAACGCCGCGGCTGTGGATATGTTGAACGTGTGTGCACCGTCGCCGCCTGTACCGACAATATCATAGACAGGCTCACCATCCTGGTTGAGATTAACCTTGACAGCGTTGGCGCGCATCGCACGGACGGAACCCGTGATCTCAGCAATGGTCTCCCCTTTCATGCGGAGCGCCACGAGATAGGCACCGATCTGCGAGGGCGTAGCCTGGCCCGTCATGATGATATTCATTGCATCCTGTGCTTCGTCAGCGGTGAGATCCGTGCGATTGATGGTTTTGGCAATAAAGGGTTTGAGCATGGATTGTTCTCCTCCTGCAACGGGCGCAGGCTTGATATCCAGAAAATTTTTGAGCAGTTTTTTGCCGTGCTCTGTAAGGATGGATTCGGGATGGAACTGCACCCCATAGGTCGGATGTTCGCGATGCTTGAGTCCCATGATCTCGCCTTCGGCTGTCGTGGCAATGATCTCCAACTCGGCCGGGACAGGTTCGTAGACGATGAGTGAGTGATAACGCATCCCTTCGAAAGGAGTGGGGATGTCTTTGAAGATTCCCTGCCCGTTATGATTCACCGGGGATGTCTTGCCGTGCATGAGACGCGGAGCTCGTTCCACTTTACCGCCGTAGATGGCTCCCAGACATTGATGGCCGAGGCAGACGCCAAGCACGGGGATTTTGCCTGTAAAGTGTCTGACGGCATCCGAGGAGATTCCGTCATCTTTGAGCGGTTCGCCCGGCCCTGGCGAGATGACGAGGTGATCAGGCTTGAGGGCGATCAATTCGTTGAGGGAGACCTGGTCGTTGCGGAAGACGCGAATATCCGCACCGAGCTCGCCGAGGTATTGCACGAGGTTATAGGTAAAGGAGTCGTAGTTATCGATTAATGCGAGCATAGGTTCTCCATTTCATAGGTCGTTGGGAGCCTTCGGGAAGCAATCTCCACTTAAGCGAGAATATCAATCGATAGAGATTGCTTCGGGCTGGCGCCTTCGCAATGACATGTTATCCGTCGTACTCACCAAACAAATCCACTTCATCGGCAAAGAGATCGAGCGAGTATGCCAAACCTGT
>JANMSY010000045.1:0-10179 GCA_031389865.1 Anaerolineales bacterium
CTTTGAAGAAAAAAGTTGCAAACGCAAGGCTGTCATCCAGTGTGACGAGCCGTTCCCGGATCAACGGCGTGACTTTGAGCAGCGTCTCGTGCGGGACCTCCAGGCCTGCTCCCGTTAAATAAGGCTTGATCCTTGCTGCAAGGTCTTCGATCGTTAGCAAGCGGATATGCGTTCCGTTGAAGTGATCCAGTTTTTGGAAGTTGATCGCGGCAGGCGAAGGAGTCAACGAATCAATACTGAAGCGTTCCACCATTTGGTCGAGCGTCATCACATCGTCTTCCGCAACCCCCCATCCCATGAACGCGATCCAGTTCAGTACACCTTCCGGTATATATCCCAATTCATTGAGGTCATCGATAAAAATGGAGTGGCCGTCTTTCATGGCTGCGGCTGTATCACGCTTGCTCATCTTACCCTTACCACTTGGCTTAAGCATGATGGAAGGATGGACCCAGACCGGTTCATCCCATCCAAATGCCCGAACGATCTGTACGTGCAGTGGAAACGTGGGAAGCCATTCAGCACTTCGCAATACGTGTGTGATCTGCATCTCATGGTCATCAACAATTGCAGCAAGATGATACGTGGGTAAGCCATCAGATTTCAATAACACATAATCATCAAGATATTTATTTTCTATGATGATATCGCCACGCAGATGATCATGTGCAGTCGTGGTTCCTTCATAAGGCATCTTAAAACGGATGATGTATTTCTCACCACCTGCAATGCGTCGGGCCGAATCATCAGGATCGAGTACACGGCACGTGCCATCATAGCGGACTCGGTCTACCTTGCGCGCTTCCTGCTCCTTGCGCATCTCGTTAAGACGTTCTGAGGTGCAGAAGCACGGATAGGCATGTCCCCCCTTCACAAGCAGTTGAGCACGCTGAAGATAGATCTCCCGGCGCTCCGTCTGGCGATACGGCCCATAGGGTCCACCGTGAAAAGGGCTTTCACTAGGTGAAATTCCGAGCCAATCCAAACTACGCACAATCACTTCTTCAGCGCCGGGCACAAATCGTTTTTGATCGGTATCCTCGATACGCAAAATAAATTGTCCACCCGTTTGCCGGGCGAGCAAATATGAATAGAGGGCATTGCGGGCATTCGCCAGATGAAATCTCCCGGTTGGCGACGGTGCCAGGCGTGTGCGTGCAGGTTTGGTGGTCAAGACAATATCTCCCAGCTAATTTTTGAAGAATCCATTTGTTTCAGTGAGCTTGGTGGCTATGCGCCAAAACATTTCTTTGTACAACCAACTGTACTAAAACTCAAGTTGACGGTGACGCATCGCAACGCTCTCCACAAGTCCAATACCGAGCATCAACGATGTCAGGCCGCTGCCACCATAGCTTATGAATGGCAACGGCAGGCCGGAAACAGGCACCATATTCAGATTCACACCGATGTTGACCATGCCCTGAAAGAAGATCAACGTCGCCACACCATATGCAATGGTCATGCCGGCTACGTCACGCGCCTTTTGCGCGGTTCGCAGACATCGCCAAATGATCAGCACGAGGATCACGATCACAAGCAATCCCCCAACGAAACCGAATTCCTCCGAGACGGCGGAAAAGATAAAATCGGTGTGACGGACTTTAAGAAAGCGCAATTGTGTCTGCGTTCCGTGCCCATAACCTGTGCCAAACATACCGCCTGAGCCAATCGCGATCAGTGCCTGCTGTACATTATAGGTGGCACCAAACGTAGCATTTTCGTCCGGCACAATGAAGTTGGCAATGCGCTGCTGCTGGTACTCCTGCAGAAATGGGATAGGAATGTTCACCGCTGAGAAGGCCACAATACTCCCTATCAGGATCACGCCGATTCCGCCAAATAATAATAAGTGCTTTAGTTGAATCCCATTAAACCAAAGAAGTGAAGCCAGAAGTACTACAAGGACGACAACATTACTTAAGTTTGGTTGAAGCAAGATCCAGATCCCCAGAGTCATGACCCATAGAAAGGCAACGAAGATCCAGCGCAGATCGCGTGGCCGGTTCTGGGTTTTATCGAAGTAACGTGCCAGTAACAAAATCGCGGCGATCTTCGCAAACTCTGTTGGCTGCACAAAGAGCACGCCGAACTGAAACCAGCGTGCAGCACCAAACACTGCCTGCGAGAAAAGGAACAAGGCAAACAGCAATAAACTCATGACGATTAAGATTGGGCGATATAAAGCCATCCAGTAGCGGTAATCGATGGCAGCAACAACAAAGATCAGTACGATCCCCAACAGCGCAAAATAGATCTGACGGTTGAACAGCGGTTCAAGCAGCTCATTTCCCGCTACCGCAGATCGGATCATGGTTGTGCCAAAGGCAGTAGCCAGAACGACCGCGCCCAGCAACCAAAAATCAAAATATCGCCATGAGATGTCTTTGAGCATACGGGAACTTACTTGGTCTTTCTCGAGCGGCGGCGGGCGGCGCTTTTAATGGGAATATCCGCAACAAGGCGTTGCGAACGCCCATCATGTTCCATGCTGATCAGCATGGCTTCCGGATCAATCTCTACATGCCGAGATATCACCGCGATCAACTCATCTTTAAGGGAATCAAGCTCGGCCGGCGTCAGATCTGTACGATCATGGATCAGGACAAATTGCAGGCGCTCCTTGGCGCTGTTGGCGCTGTTTTTCCTACCGAATAGGCGGTCGAAGAAATTCATCTCATTTCCTCCCCGCCAAGCGCTGAATACGATCCCAGAAGCCATTCTGTTGATCGAGGGACATGAATGGAACTGTCTCACCCTTCAACCGTCTGGCAATGTTGCGAAAGGCCTGCCCTGCCTTGCTTTTTGGATCGAACGCCACCGGCGCACCGCGATTCGAACCGATGATCACATTTTGATCTTCAGGCACGATCCCGATCAATTCCACTGCCAGCAGGTCGAGTACATCTTCGGCGGAAAGCATGTCGTGATTTTTTACCAACATCGGGTTGAGGCGATTAATGATCAGTGCAGCCGGACCTTTTTCCTCCGCTTCAAGGATGCCAATGACACGATCTGCATCGCGCACCGCTGATATCTCGGGGTTGGTGACCACTAGAACACGGTCCGCAGCGGCAATGGCATTTCGAAACCCGCGTTCGATGCCCGCGGGCGAATCAATCAGCACAAAATCGAAATCAGCCCGTAAATCCTTGACCAGGCGATTCATGTCGCTGGGTGAGACCGCGTTTTTATCGCGCGTTTGTGCAGCAGGAATGAGATACAAACTAGGGAGTTTCTTGTCGCGGATCATGGCCTGCTTCAAGCGACAGCGCCCTTCGATCACATCCACGATGTCGTACACAATGCGGTTTTCCAGCCCGAGGATCACATCCAGATTACGTAGACCAATATCGCCGTCAATACAGACGACCTTCGAGCCATCCGATGCGAGCGCGACAGCAAGATTTGCAACTGCTGTCGTCTTGCCTACTCCGCCTTTTCCAGATGTTATGGTGAGAACTTTTGCAGGCATACACTTTTCCTAAAATAAGAAATGAATGACCGGCACCATGAGCGCCGCCTGTACCAAAGACTAATTATTAACCGGACGACCAGAACTCAGCCTCGAGTTTTCCGTTTTCGTTGATACGCGCGCGCTCAGGCTTCGAATGTTCCTGCGGCCTCAACGCTGCTGAAACTTCTTCTGCAATACGCAACTGCATGGGTGAGAGATCGAGGGCACATATCATTGCAGACCGGTTGCCTTTCGATCCGGCATGGGCCGCCCCGCGCAATCGTCCCCAAACGATGATGTTCCCATCGGCAACGATCTCGGCGCCCGGGTTGACATCACCCATCACAACTACATGGCCTGCAAATTCGATCCTTGTACCCGAGCGGAGGGTGCGGTTGAGGAACAGGGCAGTCTCTTCACCCAGGTCCTTTACCGAAAACTGACGAGACTCTTCCGGCCGCGGTTTGGAAATACGAGTGGCAAGGCCAAGCAACTGGGCTGTCTTCTCCGTCGTTGGCGATTCGCTGATCACTGCCCAAAGGGAGATGCCGCGTTCTGAAAGTCGATCGCGTAAATCCACAAGCTCATTTACATGCAGAGCCTGGCTTGCCACATCCAGGGCCAGCCGCGCCCCCTGGAAGAAGGAAGGCTGTGCATCCACTTGCGCGATCAGCGCCGTCCGTTGTTCATCCCACGGAGCATCGTCCAATGAGATAAGCAATCCATCGCGCAAGCCTTTGATCTGGATAAGTGAATTCGTCTCATTCATTAGAATAATCGATTCGGCATCGTCCTATAACTTCTTCGAAAGATTACTTCTGATCCACTCACTCTGTACGTAAAGCGAATGGTAAATTATAGCATGAAGGATACATGGCTTTTAGCTGCCACCGTTCGAGCCGAGGTCAATCGTCTTCAGCTCAAAGTATGCCTGGATCACGCGCGCCACAATGGGTGCAGCAACACTGCCGCCTTCTCCGCCATTGTAGGCAAAAGCGATCACGATGATCTCGGGGTCATCATAGGGCGCATACGCCAGCGTCCAGGCATGTGTGGGCCACGAGCCAAACTGACAGCGCTGTGCCTTGTTCGCTACATCGTCACAATACTCTGCTGTGCCTGTTTTCCCGGCGACTGCGAATGGAGTGGGAAAGTCGATATTGAATACGCTGAAGAGGGTTCCAAGAGGATCCTCAGTGACGGCAAGGCGCGTGCCCGTACGAACGGCTTCCACAGTGGAGGGCTGAACGATTTTGATGTTGCCCGTCTTATCGCAATAACCAGACTCGCACGTGAACTCCTCGATCAGGGGCGTCTGCGTAATATCCCATTTCATGTTGGGGGTGAATGGCGAAATTTGATAACTGCCCTTCGGCGGGGCGGAAAGAATTTTCCCGGGCTCCGCAGGGTTCACCCATACATCCCGGGTCCTGCCTTCCCTGTCTGTCACTTGACGGACTTCATATACTGAAAAATCGTCCTGATCAGGGTTGAACCATACAGGGATGACGCGTCCTTCGCTGTCCAATATTTCGCGGACAATGGTCGGCTGCATCAACTTCCCCCGGTTGGCAATGGTCGCTCCTGACATAAGGATCTGTAAAGGCGTGGCCAGCACATAACCCTGTCCTACGCTGGCAATGTAGGTATCGCCTGTGGACCAGTTCTCGCCCTTGTTAATGCGCTTCCACTGAGGATCGGGGATCAAACCATCCTCCTCACCGGGCAACTGAATGCCGGAGCGCTCATCGTATCCCAGTGCCTTCGCATATTCTCCAAGGCGGAAAATACCCAGGCCATCCTCGATTTCATTGCCAAATCCACCGCCCAGTTTATAGAAACACACATTACTCGAATATGCAATGCAATGGAAGAAATCCAGTTGACCAAAACCCGCCTCGTTGATCACTCCATTGCGTTCATAGATCCAATCCACAAAATCGCGTGAATTGGCTGGGGTGCATGGATCGGTGGGGCGGAACCTCTCACATAAAACAAGTTTCCCGGGTGTTTCCACGATCGTTTCGGAAGTGACCACGCGCTCATTGTACGCGCCAGTCGCCGTGGAAAGTTTAAATACAGATCCCGGAGGAAATTCCGCAGATATGGCATTGTTCACCAGAGGACGCCGCGGATCTTCGATTAATTGTTCATAATAATAACCGGGGATAAAGCGCGCCATGCGATTATTCTCAAATGTCGGGTAGGAAACCATAGCCAGGATTTCACCCGTTTTTGGATTCATTGCAATGACTACACCACTGGAGATACGGGTCGTGCCGAAATAGTTATTCCAGTAATCGATTTCCTCCTCCAACGACGCCTCCGCAACTTTTTGCAGGCGCGTGTCCAGTGTCAATACAACATTATTGCCGGGAACCGGCGCAATGGGCGGTTCAAGGTTACGACGTTCCTGGACCTGGCCAGCCACATCTTTTTGAACCACCCGCAAGCCATTTTTCCCAAGCAGAACATCATCCAGGGATGTTTCGACACCTGCGTATCCGATCTTGTCCCGGTTGGCCACAAAATCACGCTCTTCGTAAACATCCTGAAGCGCTGCAGGTATTGGGCCCAGAAACCCAACCACATTTGCGGTGAGGGCTCCCGTAGGGTAATCACGGATGGGCTCAATTTCCACGGACGCACCGGGCCAGTCCACGGACTTTTCACCGATCACACGCGCCAGTTCTTCGCTGATATTACATGTGATCCGGACCGGGGTATATGGGGCAAGCGAATCTCCCAGCGCGACCATGTCTGCAATACTGGGACCAGGCACGCACGGGGAAAACAGTTTGGCGTTATTGAGAGTCTCTTCGGTCACGGGGCCGCCCGCGGGTACACCCGTCAGTGCCGAGATCTCGCGGTAGATGTGCTGGATATCGGCATCGTCATCTGGCAGCTCTGCGGGCGTAATCACTACATTATAGGAAGCCACATTGCGCGCCAGGACATAACCATTACGGTCGTAGATGATCCCGCGCGGCGCGGGTTCACTGATCCTGTCTGTATAGTTATCAATCGCCTGGCCAACCCACGTCTGCTGTTCGAGAACTTGCAATGTGAGCAGGCGTGAAATGATGAGACCGACCACTACGATGAGCAATACATAGATTAGCAATACACGCCATACAGGAACCTGAAACTTATTATTTGTTTGTGAACTCATTCCATCTCCGGGGAAGGATAGACCCAGCGGGACAAATCGCGCATTACCGCATAGACGGGAATGGCAAGAAACATATTCAATAAAACGCCGGGTAACACAAGTAAGCCCAATACATCTTCCAGGGGCATGATCACACCTGAAACACCTAACACGGTAAAAGATAATAGACTCAGGATAATGGTTCCCAGAAAAGTCACGCTGAACATGGCTAGCAGAGGCGCCTGCCAGACACGTTTCTGGAATACCTGCGCCAGGGCAACCACCATCACGTAACTGATCACAGGCACGTACCAGGGCATCCCGGAAACGAACCCAACCATTAATCCAAATGCTACAGCCCAATGCCAGGCAGAATCTACATTGTCCTGCAGTGCCCAGGCTGTCAGCATCACCAAAGGCAGGTCGGCGATACCTGAAAGTAAATAGATGCGGCTGATCATTGCCGATTGCAGGATTACAGATAGGAGGATGACAGGGACTGCAACAAGATTACGCATTTGTAGCTAGGGAAGAGGAACCAGGGGGGCAGTATCCACCGGCGTGAAGTTAATAATGATCAATACGATCTGCAGGCGGTTGAAATCCACCACAGGCTGAACAGTCGCCTGTTTAAAAAGATCAAAGTCGCGGGTTCGGATGTTCACGACCTGTCCGACGATCAGGTCAGGAGGATAACCACCACCCAAACCAGAGGTGAGCACCAGATCACCTTCCTCAATACTCGTGCCCTGCGGGATCAGGTCAAGTGTCACATCGCCGGTGACGGAGCCGCCCAATGACGCTTCCACTTCCGCGTTCTGCAGGCGGATGTTGACCCTAGACGCGGGATCAGTGATCAGCTGGACGCGAGATGCATCCGCAATCACAGCGTCGATGCGACCTACCAACCCCTGGCCTGTTACAACGGGCATACCGCGCAAAATACCATCATTGGAGCCACGATTGATGAAGATGTAATGCAGAAAAGGACTCGGGTCGAACCCAATGACGGCCGCGGCACGATACGAATTCTCGGGGTTGGCACGTGAAAAATCAACCAGCGCCGCAAGATTCTGCGTTTCACCCACTTCCTGCTGAAGCTGGATCACCTGTGCCTGCAGTTCCGAGACTTCCGCCTCCAATTCTATATTACGCTGACGTAACGAGGCCATGTCGCGCGGCGCGGTTACAAAGTCCTGCACAGCTGCGAAGCGTGTTGAGAACCAGGCTTGTAAATTGACGAGGGATCCTGTAAAAACGTTGGAAGCTGAACTAAAGTAGCCTCCAAGCGCCAGCGCCACCACTCCCCCCGCGATCAAAAAAATGATCGTTGTCTGCAGCGTACGTGAAAATAAGTTTCTCATGGTAGTGTACAACCAGCCAGCGCCATAAATGGCAACTGATAAACATTACACGCTGTGACGTGTACTTCCGCGTTCCAGACCTACCAGATATCGGCTCAACACATCAAAGTTCTCAAAAACCATACCAGCGCCTCTCGCCACACAAGTGAGCGGGTCTTCTGCAACCCAAACGCGCAGTCGAACTTCATCTGTTAAGCGGTCTGCCAGCCCCTGCAACAAACCGCCGCCGCCCGCAAGACAAATACCAATATCCATCAGGTCTGCCACGATCTCGGGCGGAATCTCATCGAGTGCATCGCGGATGGTATCCACAATGACCTGTACCGAACCTGCCAGTGCTTCACGCATTTCAACGGAGGAAACTTCAATACTCTCCGGCAAGCCTGTGACCAGGTTTCTTCCGCGCACTTCCATTGTTTTTTCAGGCTGAAGCGGATACGCAGAACCGATCTTCCATTTGATCTGCTCGGCGTTGCCCTCGCCCACCAGGAGATTATATTTGTTTCGTAAATACTGCACAATATCCTGGTCCATTTCGTCACCAGCCACACGCAACGAACGGGATGCAACCACGCCGCTCATGGACATGACAGCGACCTCAGTTGTGCCTCCGCCAATATCCACGACCATGCTTCCCTTCACTTCCGTGATGGGAAGACCCGCTCCCAACGCAGCCGCAATGGGTTCCTCGATCAAATAGGCAACCCGCGCCCCTGAGGCCATTACCGCATCATAGACTGCGCGCTTTTCAACCTCTGTTACACCCGTGGGAATCCCCACCACCACGCGCGGACGTGGCAGGGGAACCACACTCTGCTCATGTACCCGGCCGATGAAATACTCCAGCATAATTTGCGTAATATCGAACTCTGAGATCACGCCATCCCGCAAAGGACGAATAACGGCCACACTGCTGGGGGTACGTCCCATCATCTCTTTGGCTTCCAAACCAATGGCTAACGGCTGACGAAGGCGCTTATCAATTGCCACCCAGGAGGGTTCATTAATGACAATTCCCTTGCCCCGCACATGTACGAGAGTGTTTGCGGTCCCCAGGTCTATTGCTATATCTAGCGAAAACAGGCCCAAAAGCCAGTTAATCGGGTTAAAGGCCAAAGCAGGCTCCTCAATGTCATGACCACAGAAAGTTTTTTTCCTTTAGTATTATACCTAACAATTCGTATCCTAGCGCATCGCCAGGGGGTTAACATAACCAAGCGAAGGAACAGATTACCATCTTATTCACTCACCTTACGCGCTTTTTCCCGTTTTAGGCCATGTCTCCCTCAGCGAAGCGAAGGGTCTCTACGATAATCTCAGAGATTCTTCGCAGAGTTTATCCTGAGCGAAGCCGAAGGGCTCAGAATGACATTGCGTAAGGTCACTTATTCAAGGAGCAACCATGTCGAAAGTCGCACTTGTAACCGATAGCACTTCTTATATCCCGAAGGATGTCAGGGAAAAATACCCCATCACGGTCGTACCTCAGGTTGTCATCTGGGAAGGACAAACCTATGAGGATGACGTAACGATCACGCCGGAGCAGTTCTATACCCGGCTCCGAACTGCAAAAGTGATGCCATCCACATCCCAGGCCTCGGTGGTGAATATGCACAAGGCATTCAGTACCCGGCTCGAGCAGGGATATGACGTGCTTGGCATCTTCGTTTCTGGAAAACTTTCCGGGACATATCAATCGGCTGTGCTGGGCCGCGAGCAATTGACCAGTGGCGCGGAAAAAGTAGACTTCATCGACTCAGAGACAACAGCCATGGCAATGGGTTTCATGGTCCTGGCAGTCGCCAAAGCCGCCATGGATGGAGCTTCTCTTGCAGATTTCAGGGCACTGGCTGAAAAAGCGCGTTCGCACGTTGGAGTGTATCTGACGGTCGGTACCCTGGAATTTCTGCATCGCGGTGGACGTATCGGTGGCGCACAACGCTTTCTGGGTACAGCTCTCAACCTTAAGCCGATCCTCACAGTGGACGGTGGACGCGTGGAACCCGTGGAGCGTGTTCGCACACGCGGCAAGGCATTGGACCGCGTGGTTGAGCTGGTCGCCGAAAAATGTGCTGGCAAGTCCCCTATTCGCCTGGCGACCCTGCACGCCGATTCGGAAGCAGATGCAAGGCTCATGATGGATAAGATCACACCCATGCTGAACCCGGTTGAATCTGTCTTCGCCGCAGTCAGCCCGGCGGTTGGCG
>JANMSY010000051.1:0-3824 GCA_031389865.1 Anaerolineales bacterium
GGGTTTCGTGATCGTGTTAATCGTGATCATTCCTGTGCTCGTTCGCAGAAAAAAATGAAATAAAAAGAGTTACAAAAAATTCCGCAAGCTTTGGCCTGCGGAATTTTTATTATTTAACCCAAGTTGCTACCTTGACCTCAGCCCGCTTTCAACCAAGGCGTTTTTAACGCAAAGTCGCTACACTTGCGCCGCACTGCGTTCGTTGCAGTGCAGGTGAGGCGCCAAGATTTAATAGTTTTTTCTTTGCGACTCCGCGTCTTTGCGTTAAATTTTGTGCAAATTCCGCAGGATGGCAACTTGGGTTATTTACAGAGAAATTAAACCAAGTTCAATGCCGCGTTTGACCGCCTCTGTGCGGCTCGATATGCCCAGCTTCGCATACAAAGACGAAAGATGAAATTTTACAGTATGCTCGCTGATACTGAGTGCGAGCGCAATCTGTTTATTCGCGAGTCCCTGCGCCATGAGTTGGATGACTTCCTTCTCGCGGGCAGTCAACGGCTCGATCAGAGACTCTTCCCCCAAGGATTCCCTTCGCCCAGACATGCGGATCAGACTCTGGACCAGGCTTGGTGCGCCGACCCAAAGCCCTTCTCCCACCGCGCGGACTGCCGCCACCAGTTCATCTTCTGTGGCATCCGGCGAAAGCAGACCCCACGCGGGTATATTTGCATTCAACACATTACGAATCGACTCAACATCTTCTGTCAAAAATAAAATTGCAAAAGTTGATTTATTTTCCAACAAACGCGCAAAAGAGGCCGAGGCAAGCACGACCACCTCGGTCTCAATTTCATTTACGCTTTCAAGATCAACTGTCTCGCCAACTATTTTGATATCAGAATGCCTGCTTAGTAATTCACGCAGACCGATCCGCAAGGCAGAGTTGGGCGAAACGATTGTGACTCGGATCAATGATGCTCCATTTCGTCACACTTGCACCGTACGCAAGTGCAGGTGTTGCGAGGAGAATGCTCTTCCCGACGAAGCAATCTCCGTCACTGTGTTGGAGATTGCTTCGGGCAAGAACAAGGGCGCCCTCGCAATGACGATAACTCTATCGCTCTCCGATCTCCACTTGAATCGATTCTACCTTACCACCACGCAGAATTTCGATGGGGATGGATTTGCCAACCACATCTCCACTCAAGCGCGTGAACAACTCATCATGATGTTCCACAGGCTCGCCAGCAATGCTTACCAGTATATCGCCAACCATCAAGCTAGCTTTACCCGCCGGGCTGTCATCTTCAAGGCCGACCAATAAAAGCCCGTTCGCTTGTTCGCGCTTTAATGCTTTCTGTGAATCGGCAGGGATGTTCACAGTCTGACTGCGAATGCCAAGATAGCCATGTTTGATCTTGCCGTACCTGGCAAGGGTCTCGGCGATCTTCCAGGCAACATCCGCAGGGATGGTAATCGCGCCACCATTTCCAAAGCCAGAGGTGTTGATTCCGAAGATCGTTCCATCGCCATTAACCAATGGGCCGCCAGAAAAACCTGGATAGGAAACGACATCTGTCTTGATAAATTTTTCAAGCATGCCGCCTCTGCCTGTGCGGACAGGACCGCCGATCGAGTTGACCGTGCCGAAACTGGATTCGATCCCATTTTTGGATGGGCGGCCAATTGCCAATACAAATTGACCTATACGCGCGGGAGTCTTTGAGACTTCAGCGGGAGCGGCTGAGGCTGAGTCCAATTTCAATACTGCCAGATCAGTTCCCGGGTCCCGACCGGCGAGGCGGGCTTTGACTTCGGTCCCGTCTGCGAGGATCACATTGATATCCTCTTCGCGTTCGACTACGTGATCCGCAGTCAAAATCAAATCTTTGGCGAAGGCAATGCCGCTGGCAGGAAAGCGGCGGCGCGCATCCACCAATACCGTAGATTTTCCAGCGCGCTCGGCGGCGTCTGCAATTGCATCAGAAAGTTCAACTAACATATTTTTGCTCATGGTTTATCTCCTTGCGCATTAGTATAGCGAAGGCGCATTCGGAGTGTATCGCCTAAATGATTAGCTTTGTACTGGAAATATGGTTAGGGTGGTTTATATGTCGTTGCGAGGCACTCTTGTACTTTGCCGAAGCAACCCCCTAATTAATAGGAGATTGCTTCGTCGCAAAGAACGCTCCTCGCAATGACGTGTTATTTTTCATCATGATCGGGCAAAATGGATTCAGCGTTGCGGGTGTAGGAATTGAGGTATCAGGTCAAGCTGGTGAAAAGCCGAACATTCCTGTGGGGCGATTCGTTTTATTTTCCATAAGTCTCCTCACGGCGAAAATAACATATGAGATAAAAATAAACAACCCTCGCCTGAGGGGTTGTTTGGGTAACACAATGTAGAGAGCCTCAGTCAATACTCGGCGGGGACAGGAGTCCGCGCCGAGCGATGGTGGTAGATGTCCGACGGACAGAGGGGTGTTCTGGCATTGGTCACAACACTGGCTGAACCCTAGGTGACTTTCACAGGTTGTCTACTAGAAACTAGTGTATATCCTTCTTCAAGGCTTGAGCTTCCTTGAACATGTAAAAGCCCTATGGTTCGAAAACCTTTTTCATACCCTTTTGAAGATGCAAGACCTCTTGCATTCAATCGCCATGTGCCGCCTGTTTCTACACACGTAAAGTAGATCTCATCATATACGTCTCCAGCAACCATTTTTCCGGCTACAAGGACATCATTTTTCGTTGGCACAATACTGAGAATTTTCATTTCTGTTTTGTTTTCTTGTTCCATATCACTAGTTCCTTGTGCTATTCGATGAAATATTATCTCGCTCTCGCTCGGCAAGGGACTCCTGTCCCCGCCGAGATGCGACCGCAGGTCTCCAGCTTCTTTAGTAAAAGATTATATTCCATTGTAAAAAAAACAAAACGACTCTCCCACGAGAGTCGTTCACCTAATTCCTATTCACTAATAACTTATCCCCTATTCCACATAAATTTCAACGTGTTCCCCGTCTTCCTCATCGGTCACGTCGATGATCTTGCCTGTCACGCCCATGCGCAGGGCTTCCATCACATTGGACATATCCACGCCTTCCACTTCGGGAGCAAAGTGCGCGCCGATCTTCATGCCCGCATCCACCAGCGCAAGCGGAATTTGCACAGATGCCTTCGAACGGCCTGTGCGCGTATCGGTCACACGGATGCGAAGCCAGCGCGCGGGTCCTCCCCCCATACCAGGCGGACGCGGTGGTGTCGGCATGCCTCTGCGTGACTCACTCAACGCTGAAAGCAGTTTCGAGCCTTCATCTGCGCTGATCTTCCCCTCTTCGATCATCTTCAGTATCTTCATTCTCTCTTCGCTGTTTGCCATGTCACACCTCTTATCCTATGAACACTTGCACGCGGTCGCCGCTGTCAGTGTCGTCAACGTTTATGATCAACGGTTCCGTAATAGATTTTGCCATGGAGATCGCCATCACCACTTCATCAACTGTGGTTCGCTTCAGGCCTTCAATATGCCTGCCGAAATTTTTTAAAAACCAGCTCACCAACCCAAGCGGGAGAGGCGGGGCGAGCGTAATATTTCGCGGCCACTCATTTTGGTGCGAACGATCCACGTTGAGATATAACCAGCGCGAAGACCGGCTGCCCGCGCCCAACGCAATCAACAGGATACCAAACAAAAGCGGCAGGGTCAAACAAAAGAACCAGAAACTCAGCCCTCCGCTCAGCTGGGCAGCATACATTCCCCACGCGCTCAATACTGTGAGGATGACTCCCACCCAAAGGGGAATCGCAGCGAATCGCATGGCCCGCTTACGAACATTTTCAAACTCTGGAGCATCGCTCGGTTCGGAGCTGAAACCTGA
>JANMSY010000079.1:0-3104 GCA_031389865.1 Anaerolineales bacterium
ACCCTTCGTCAGGTGCAGCCAGGTCTGCACGGGTTCATCAGAATTATTCTTTCGATTTGCCTTGGTTGAGCGTTTCAACTGTTCCAGCAATACGCCTTGCCCGCGTCTCTTCACACTGCGCCTCCGAAATCTTGCTTAATATTTAAGGATTGAAAGTCTGAACATTATTCTGTTTAACCTTAATTGGTTGACTCTTGGTCATGTCATGCTCCCGAAGGACACACCGCACCTGCGATGGGTGCAGGTGTCGGGACGATGTGAGCGAGGCGAAGCATCTCTGCGACTTAAAACCGAGACCCTTCGCTACGCTCAGGGTGACAATCTATAAGGTAACTTATGTTAACCTGAATGAATACTGACTAACCGGTCCCGAACTGACGGTCTCCCGCGTCGCCCAGCCCCGGCACAATGTACGCACGTTCATTAAGGCGTTCATCGATCGCTGCAAGATAAATGGGGATGTCTGGATGTGCTTTTTGCATCACGGCAATTCCTTCGGGCGCCGCGATCAGCCCCACGAATTTGATCTTCTTAACGCCCCAGCGCTTCAAAACATCCGCGGTTGCAGTAGCTGAGCCACCTGTGGCGAGCATGGGATCAAGGATGAGACATACCGATACAGTGGGTTCCAGCGGAAGTTTGTTGTAATACTCAACAGGGCGCAGGGTGTTCTCGTCGCGATACAGGCCGATGTGCCACACTTCCGCGCTCGGCATCAATCCCCAGACACCTTCGACCATGCCAAGCCCTGCCCGCAAAATGGGGACAAGCCCAACCTTCTCCTGGAGCTCGGCGCCTTGCATTTTGGCGAGGGGTGTCTCCAGTTCACGAGGCATCACAGCCAGGTCAGCAGTGGCTTCATAGGCCAGCAACGCGGAGATCTCGCGTACAAGCTCACGGAATTTTTTCGGTTCGGTGTTTTTATCTCGCAGGCGGGAAAGTTTGTGGGCAACAAGCGGGTGGTTGGATGCGTGGACGTTGGACATGTCATTTTCCTCGGGGATGGGATGGTTATTTTTATTATAGCCGTGAAGGTGATTTTTGACCCGTCGCCTGCCGCTTAAAGTTCCCTATTCTGAATATGGATACAAACGGTCAGCGACCGGACTTCATGTTGATGCTCATGTAATAAACATGACATGAACGTGCTTTTTGACCCGTGACTCACCATCCCATTTTGCGTACATTTAAGAGTGAAGAAGGAGCATGTCATGAAACTCGACGGTTTACACATCCTGCTTACCTATCAATGTACCTATGAATGTGACCACTGCTTTGTGTGGGGCAGTCCGCGCCAGACGGGGACGCTCACGTTTGAGCAGATCAAACAAATTCTCGAGCAGGCAAAAGAGGCAGGCGTCACTTCGATTTATTTTGAAGGCGGCGAGCCATTTTTGTTTTACGCCATTTTGGTAAAGGCTGTCCGCACAGCCGCGGATATGGGTTTTTCTGTAGGGATCGTTTCCAATGCCTATTGGGCAAACTCCATAGCAGATGCTGAGGAATGGCTGCGCCCATTTGTAGGGAGGCTGGCAGATTTCACGGTGAGCAGTGATCTTTTTCACTGTGAAGAAGTTCTGGGAGAACGTCCGCAGAACGCGATTGTGGCTGCCAAATGGCTCGGCATTCCGACCGGAATGATCAGCGTTGCACAGCCAGACATGGCAGCAAAACAAACACAGGGTCAGATTGACGATGAGAGTGCAGTTATGTATCGTGGGCGAGCCGTGGAAAAACTTGCTTTGCGTGTGACCGGCCACCCCTGGGAGACCTTCGATTCCTGTTCGCATGAGGATCTGCGTGAGCCAGGCCGCGTCCATCTCGATCCACTGGGCAATATCCATGTTTGTCAGGGCATCTCCATTGGCAACGTATTTGAGGCTCCGCTCAAGGAGATCTGTGAAAGCTACAAAGCGGATGAGCACCCGATCTGCGCACTTCTGCTCTCCGGCGGACCCGCCGCGCTGGTGAGTGAGTACAACCTTCCGCATGCTTCGCACTACGCCGATGCCTGTCATCTGTGCTACGAAGCCCGGACTTCGCTACGGGCGCGCTTCCCACAATATCTTAATCCTGATCAAATGTATGGAGTAAGTGTATGAATGGAAATGATTTTATGAGCTGGGTACCGCGCTCGCCGCTGCATGGAATGTTGAGTAACGGCATGATGTTGATCACGATCACCGGGCGCAGGACAGGGAAGAGATATACAATTCCCGTGGGTTATTATCGTGGGAATGGGTATCTGTGGGTGATTACAAGCCGCAATCGAACCTGGTGGAAGAACCTGACAGGCGGCGCAGAAGTTTCACTATTGCTGAAGCGGAAACCGGTTACGGCGATTGCCGAACCCGACCTGGATGAAAGAGCGGTGGAAACGCGCATGTTCGAATACCTCAAACATGTTCCACAGGCTGCCAGGCCCTGGGGAATCCACATTGAAAATGGAAATGCAAATGCTGAGAATGTGGCACGCACAGCAAAGGATAAGTTGTTCGTACGAATAAAGCCGTCTTAAAATAAGTACAGTATTAGGAAAATTGTCACAAGTGGGGGTCAGGAGTACAATAAATATTGTATGGCTCGTCTACACAACGGTTGCCTCGGCGACCGTTGTGTGTGTCTGTACCAAAGGAGCGGATTACTATCGCAGCAACCTCCCAAATCGTGCGAAAGTTTATTTATGGATTCCAATCTATCAGTTCCACCCCTGATCGAAATGCGCGACGTGGTGAAAGTGTACGCCACCGCGGCGGGTGAGTTCAGCGCGCTACGGGGTATCAATATGCGCGTGAATGCGGGGGAGTTCGTGGGGATCGTCGGTAAATCGGGTGCGGGCAAATCCACTCTGCTCAACATGATCACAGGTGTGGACGACGTCACCTCGGGCGAAGTCACCGTCAACACAAACGGCTCATCGGTTTCGATCCACGAGTTAAGCGAAGATCAGGTTGCATTCTGGCGCGGGAAAACCCTCGGCGTTGTGTTTCAGTCCTTCCAATTATTACCCATGCTTACGCTTGTTGAAAATATCACCCTGCCCATGGACCTGTGTGGTGTTTACAGCCCAAAGGAATCACGCGAACGTGCTTTGGAACTGCTTC
>JANMSY010000152.1:0-9734 GCA_031389865.1 Anaerolineales bacterium
AATATTCAGGGATGCCAGAAAAGACACGGACATAATTAGCCAGCCCCACCCAATTCGGCGCATCCACGATGTTGTAATCAGTGAATGAAAAATATAACGAGGAAAGCATGGGTCCGACAGTAAAAATTAGGAACCCAATGACCCATGGGGTTATAAAAGCATAAGCTGCCAGCTCCTCCCTGCGTGCAAGGCTGATCTTTTGGGGCTTGATTAAATTCACAGCGCCTCCGAACAAACGTGGTGTTTGCTAAAACGAATTAAGTTGAAGAATATTGACCGCCGACCATGAACCACGATTAGCGGTCGGCGGTCAAAAAAATACTTACTTATGGAAGGAAAGAATTCCTTTTCGTTCCATATTTTTACTACCTACTTTCCAGCCCAATATTCATCAAGGATTTTTTGCACATCCTCATTGGCTGTATTCATGATCGCATTCACGTCCGCTGCAGGGTCTGTGTAAAGAATGGATTGAGTATTGGCTAACGTGTCATTCACCCTGCCCCACTCAGGCACCCAGGATTCATGGCTTGGGTCATCAAGATAGTCAATGGCGGTAAAGATCACATCGTAATCAATACCAGGGAAACGTTCTTTCATATATTCAAGATAAGCAGCCTGTGAAGACTGACGAGCGGGTAAACAGCCATAAACCTTGCAAACGTCAATGATCTGTTCAGGCGCAACAAGCCACTTCATTACTTCCCAGGCGGCATCTTTGTTCTTGGCGGTCTTGGGCATGGTAAACAAATCGGCATGGATGCGCGAGAGACGTTCGCCATCTTGATTGTAGAATAATGGAGCAATGTCATATTTGAAGGGCAGTTCATTCAAGCCTTCAGACATATACCAGGTGTGGCTATACCAGATCGCTACATGGCCGCCGCCGAATGGATCACCAGAATCTGCATCAATCGCACCCTGTCCTGCCGCATCTGGGATAAAGTGATCCTTGAAAATACCATCTTGCAGCCACTGAGTCCCAAAAAGCCATTCAGGAGAATTGACCTGCGCGGTTTTGTAATCGTCACTCGTTGGGCGTCCTTTGGTGGACGCACCAAACATTGTCAACTGGCCGCGCATATCTGTCCATGTATCTGCGTAACCCCATTGTTTAATAGTGGCGGGGTCGAAAGCAGAGTCGTTGGGGGTATTGTCATTGGCATCCAGAGTCAACTGCATGGCTTTTTCACGCAAAGCTGCGATATTCCAGGATGTGTCTGCGTAGTCATGCGTTGGGTACTCAACACCAGCGGCATCAAAAGCATCTTTGTTATAGAACAGAAAGGAAGGGTATAAGCCCAACGGCAGACCTGCGTTGAGGTCAGGATATTTATTAAGCGTGGTTGCTGGCCCATAAAAATCACTCATATCATAACTTTCTTTTTCGATATACGGAGTTACATCTTCCCATTGATCTTTGAATTTGGCGATGGTCGAAATTCCATGCGGACCGACAAGCTGCGGCGCATTACCGCCAGCCACCATGGCAAGATAACGTTCGGTTGATTCTTCAACCGGAACAATCAGGAATTCCATTTCGATGTTTTCATGCGACTCATTGAATCTCTTTGCAAGCGCTTCCTGCGCGGTGACCTGGTCTGGGTCTGTCCCTGTCCCAAAACCAACGAAGATCACAACCTTGGCTTTTTCACCTGCCACAGGAGCATCCTCTCCGCCGCCACAAGCCGCCAAAACCATTGAGGCCAATACGAACAAAGCAAACATTCTGAATAGTTTGTTTTTCATTTTCTCCTCCAAAAGAATAGTATTGAATGAATTGAATTTTCAACAAAACCATAAATCGTATCTCTAATTTTCACCTCCGTGATTATGGCTGACTCGAATCATGGGATTTGCATCCGCATGATTCGCGGATGACAAGTTCAGTCCGCATCAACACCAGACTTTGAGCCTGCTCGCCGTTCAACAGGCGAATCAACTGGCGGACAGCTTCGCGACCTACTTCTTCAATCGGCGCACGGATCGTTGTCAGCGCGGGGGATATGTATCGGGAAAACTGAACATCGTCGAAACCGACAACAGCTACATCGTCAGGAATGATGCGGTTCGCCATTTTGAGCGCGCGGTACACGCCAATGGCGGCGTCATCGTCACCTGAAAAAACCGCGTCAAACTCAATTCCATCCAGAAGCAGCTGCTGCATGGCAACAAAAGCCTGCTCTTCATCAAACTCACCAGTCACAATTAATTCAGGGTCAAATGGAATCCCATGCGCATCAAGTGCATCTCGATAACCGCGCTCACGCCATTGTGAATCTTCATGGCCTTCGGGGCCCTGCAAAAATACAATTCGGCGCCGGCCATGCTTCTCAATCAAATGACTGACAAGCATTTCGGCGCCATCTTTATTTTCGATCGTGATCACAGGGATGTTCATTCCCTCGGGCGGAGTTTGATGCATGAGCACCACAGGGAAATTTATTTTATTCAACCTGCGCAGCTCTTCTGTCTCAAGGCTGCTGGTAAATACCAGCAAGCCGTCTGTATTATGTTCACCAAGTGGTTTTCGCTTGGTTGGGTGATCGCTTTGGGTGGAATAAATAAGCAGCTCATATCCCGCTGAGCGAAGCTGTGATTCGATACCCTGTAGTAGATGAGCAAAAAATGCCCCGCGAATTTCAGAAAAGAGCAACCCGATCGTATTGGTCTTGCGGCTGGCAAGTACGCGCGCGGCAGTTCGTGGGACGAACTGCAATTCATCCACGGCAGCGCGGACACGTTGAGCAGTTTCCTCCACAACAGGCGTGGATGCATTCAACACGCGACTTACAGTGGCTATTGAAACGCCAGCAAGTTGTGCTACATCAGTGATCGTGGGCAAACGGTTGATTACGCTCATGCATGTAAGCGCTTTCTGAAAGCGTTTTCACAGTATAGCGAAAACCACCTGCAGTGTCAATACATGCTTCTGACATGGGCGGGGCTTTATATTCACTGGCTTCATCAACCAGACGCGCGGAAATAACAATAAGATCCCCCATTGATGTCTTCAGGAGAGGATATGCCGTATTTGTACTTGATGTTAGCGTGTTCAAAACTTCCATTTCTTCTGTTGATGGTGTGAAAGAGATGGATGACAATGGTGTTTCTTCAAACGTGAGAGTAGGTAATGGTGTACGTTGGGCGCCGGACTATATTTATACCGACATGATGGCAATCCTTGATCAAGACGCCCTTGATTACGTAAAGTCCCGCATTTCATTGCGCAGGCTGGGGACAGTTGAGGATGTTTCACCATTGGTCTGCTTTCTACTTTCAGATAAGTCCACTTATATTACCGGGCAGGTAATTCAAGTGGATGGTGGCATTACCTTGTAACATTGTAGTTCGGCAAGCTGAATCCTTAAGTTTGGGGGTAATCATGTTTAGGATGCTTTGTAAAATATCCTTTCCAGTTGTAGGTTACTTTGATGTGCTACATTTGTCTTTGATCGGAGTTAAACGAGAGACTTGATGAAATTCCAAAGTGTTAGTTACGATAGCATTGTGAGTCCAAGTCATTTTCCTTCGTCTGGGCATACCCTATAAGTCTATGTTTTCACAAAATTACCATATTTTGGCTTCATAGTCGCACAAAAATCTGCCCGGCGCGGTATATATCATGTATACGGGTATAAGTTTCGTAAACGCGTAGGCGGCATAGGAAACAAATAATGGATCCGATAGGATTCGGGCCTGCAAAGAGAGACAGCGTCTAACCCTGACATGGACGATTCAAGTTTTGCTCGCCAATGCTGACGAAAATGAAAACTAAAATAAGCTCTTTATATCACCGAATACCATTGTGAATTTCGGTTTCAATCTTCGTCCATGCTTCAATAATCTGATCATCAATCAAAATATCGTCCGCAATGGCAGGCTTGCGATTGTGTTCCAACCAGGCTACCGCCCGCTTCACCCCTTCGACCCACGAGACAGTGTAACGGAAGCCTAGATCTGCATGTGCAGCACTATTGTCAAAAATATTGTTAAACTGAAAGTTGTCAGCCACGCTAGCAGCGCGGTCCGGCACGAGCTTCATCAGGGCGTCAGTCGGGATATGGACAGAAATTGGCGGTGGCGCGCCTAATGCTTCTGCGACACCTTGATGATATCGCTCCCAGGTCATCCATTCTTCGCCAGTGGTATGATAACTTTTGCCAAAAGTACGACTGTTGCCAATCGCGCCGACAAATCCACGCGCCACGTCATCAATATGGCAGGCGACCCAGAGAGAACTACCATCCCCATGCACAATGATGGGCTTACCCTGGCGGATGCGATCCAGGTATGCGCCGCTTGAGCCAACTGGATAGAGCACACCCCTACTTTCACCATAAGTGTAAGCCGGGCGAATAATCGTAACAGGGAAGTCACCGTTTGCATGAGCGGCTAGCAACCTTTGTTCGCAGATTACTTTGTTTTTGCCATAGGCGTTTAGTCCACCGTAAGATTCCGCCTCGGTATAGGGATAGCGTGTTGCTGGTTTGCGGTAGACATCTACGGTACTGCAAAAAATAAATTGTCCGATGCGTCCTTTGAAAGCCCGTACTACGCTCTCAGCGTCACCAGGATCATAGCCTACCATATCAATCACACAGTCGAAATGTCCTGCATTGCTCATCTGGTTTTCAAATGCATCGTACTGTTGACGGTCGCCATTCAGCACCTTCGTTCTTGCAGGCACACGCGAGGAAGTTGCGCCACGATTATAGAGGGTCACATCATCGCCCCGCTCGAGCAAGAAATGAGTGAGCGGGGTGCTTATCAAACCTGTTCCGCCAATAATCAAAATTTTCACGATCGTTCTCCCTGTCTGGCTGGCAGTGAAACCGCATGTCCCAGTAGTAACAGCCAATCTCCTGACGTAGGCGTGGTGAAATAACCGCCGTTCAGTGTAGCAGACTGGCGTAGTCCCGTGCGAGGGTTAAACCAGATCGCGGATAAATCATCAGGCAGGCCTGCCAGTTTCAACTGGATTTCCCGATCAGCTGGAATGTAAACTACAACTAAATCACCCTCCAGCGATTTCGAAGCTGTGACATAACGCCCGCGCTCTTGTTCGCCCGGTTGACTCTCGATCAGTTCGGGAGCGGGTATCAACCGCCACCACTCAATGGATTCGAACAAGTCCGCAATGTAACAAACCTCCTTGGCTGCATCCATCATTAATGCTTGTTTCCAGTGGAGTGGGATACCGGTATTCGGATGAGCAACTGGCGGCGCAGTGCCATCATCCCAACCCCAGACGCCGTGTCCACCATACGTGACTCCGGCTGTCGGAGAGGCCAACAAACTCCAATACAAAGCCCGCCGTGTAAAATCAGCGGTTATACGTGTCTGGCTCTGGTAGGAAATATGATATTCGTAGGGCGGCTCGAGGTTAATGAACGGGCGTGCCGGTTCGATCTGCCAGTCTGTTGCTGGCGGACCACAAACCAACCATTCCAGGGTTTTTTCATCGTCGCCATGCCCGCTCTGATAACCTAGGATGTCCAGCCAGGATTCTTGCCGGAACTCATCACCATTCCACTGCATTCCGCCAGGGTGCAGGATTACTGGTGCGTGCGGCCTATCACCAAACACCGCGCGCCCAATTCGTTTCCAACGTTCTGCTTTTTCAGCGCGATAATCACTGTCACCAGGCAAAATCCAGACAATCGGATAAGCCCCCCACCGGGCTACCATATAACGTCCCAGGGCAATTGCTTGATCTTCCGGCAGGAAAGCGCCGGGATTGTATTCCGCATCCCGCCACTCTGCCGCCCAAAGCATCACTGGAACATTGAGCAGTCCCGCTTGGCAAATGGCTTGCACATACCCATCAAGCCGCTGGAAAAACGCTGGGTGGATAAAGATTTGTTCTATACCTTCAAAGGCTGTACTGCCGTTCAAATCGCCGCCCGGTGCCGCCAGCCATTGCGTTGTAACCCACTGCACCGCTGTGAACTTCTGCCGGACACGCTCGCGAAGATAGTTCGCCCATTCACTCGGTGTCGCACGCAGTGGGCCGTTCCAGGCAGTATCGCCGAGCCACAGGAATGGCATACCGTCGGCATGAATAAGATGACGGCGGTTGTCGGAGAGTTGGAGAGGTCCATGCTGCTCGAAACGCGTTGACCCAATTGGAAGCCCACATATGAAACTGCCGCTTTGGCCATGTAGACCATGATCTTCCGGAATTGAAGTGGCTGTATACATCCATGTGCCGGTTTGGTTCGGGGAAAAACGGGCAAGCCAGGTGTTGCCGCCATCCCAGAAACCCTCGACGCGGTGCTGCTCACCGGATGGCGCTGTGAACATTAGGGTCAATTGGACATCCTGGAACGGGTTGGTATAGGCTGCTGAACCCGTGAACTTTCTTTCAAAGCGTCCCCACTTCGGAATGGTGTCACTCGGTTTTGTGTTCGTCTTTGTCATGGTTATGTTTCAGCCTTGTGTAGAATGTTGCCCCTATCCCGTTGATGGGATAGGGACAACATGTAGACTCTAAAAGTTTCTATTTACTGAGTGGCTTTCCAGGCATCAATCTGTTTCTGCAGTTCGGCAACAATCGTGTCAATGCCGGCGGCTTTTATCTGATTCTGGCACTCTGCCAATCCGGACTCGACATCGACCAAGCCTTTATCCACAGGGTCACAATACTCTTTCGCAGCCGAAGCAAGTTGTGCCATTTCATTCTGAATGGGCGAGAGATCTGGCACAAAGCCCAGGATTGGCGAGACAATGGCTTGCGCAGCGTCAGCAGCATCTTTATCAAGGACACCGATATCGTCGGGCGTTGTCAAGTAAACGAGGCGCTTGTCACCAAATGACCCGTGTCCTGCGATGACGTAACCAACATTGTTGGCATCTACACCCTCTGGAAAGCCAATAACTTTATTGGCTTCGTCAACCCAAACCCAGTGTTTACCCTCGACACCGTATTCCAGCAAATTCACCAGATCAACATTTTTGTTCATTTCTTCAATAAATTTCACCGCCTCGACCGGGTGCTCGGAAACTGAACAAACGCTTTGAAGTGAGCCCAGCACACTGCCAGTGGTCCTTACCGTCTTTTCCTGTATTGGCGCAACAAGGATTTCTTTGCCATTCCATTCATTAGCAGCCATGTTTTTGGTTGACCAGTTTCCCAGGAAAAGAATTTCAAAAGCGGCGAACTTCTCCTGAGAGCGGAGCGCGATCATTTCAGAGTCAATGGGCGGAGTCTTCAGGAAGTAGCCCTTCAAATACCATTTGCGGGCCAGCTCAGCTGCCTGCCTGTACTCCGGGGTGAATGCAACTGGGACTACCTTCGCATCTGGGTCATCGAGCTTCACACCAACCATACCGCGTGCACCCGGTGCGCCTATACTGTCGCTGATTGAGTCGTAACCATAGTAGTTGGGCCACCATTGCCGACCCCAGTAGGGGTCACTGGAAATCAACGGAATGACATTCCCACCTTCACCTGCAAGGACAGCATCGAAGAAAGGTTCCCAAGATTCCCATGTTTTGGCGTTTTTCCAGTCGAACTGATACGTCTCGACCAGGTCACCGCGCACCCAGAAGCCAGCTCTAGCACTACCTCCCGAAAAGTGAGGTGCGGCATAGATTTTTCCATCTATTTTGACCGCGTTCAAATTTTCAGGCGGGGTCTGGCTCATGAGGGTCGGGGCATACGTTGTCAGCAGGTCACCAATGTCCATCAGGCCGCCAGTTGCAACCGCGGTCGGGAAGGGAATGAAGGAGCCCAAAGACATAACGTCACAAGCATCACCCGAATTGAGGATCAAGCTGACCTTGGTTTGAGCATCTGTAAAGCTCAGGGGATGAAGCTTGACCTTCGCACCAATTTGCTTGACCAGGATCTCATTAGCCGCGTCTTCAACCGCCGCTAAATCATCGGGGTTGTACGAGAGCATTATGTAGTAAAAATCCAGTGTGGGCAAATCCTGAGCAACGGCTACAGTTGGCTCTTCAGTCACGGCAGGCGCTTCAGTCAAAGCTGGCGCTTCAGTCAAAGCTGGCGCTTCAGTCGCAGCAGGTGTTGCAGGGGCTCCGCAGGCCACAAGCAACATGCTGGCGATAACCAGAAGCGTTAGTACATTAAATAAGCGTTTCATTTTCATACTCCTTCGAAATAGTTAGGGATTTTTTCGATACGACGATTATGAGGACTGGAAGCTATGTCGGCGTCACCTCCTTGATTTTTCGGATTGAAATATTCGTTTAATCGCATAATCAAGGTCCTTTGGTTAATCGCCCTTGATACTGCCCAGAGTAATTCCACGTACAAAATACTTTTGCACAAAGAGGAATGCAAAAAACACCGGCACAATCGCGATCACCGCCATTGCCATTGTGACAGAAAGATGCGGTACAGGCGCGCCAGTTTGGACGGTTAATTCGTTGAGCATCTGCGTATTGACGAGCAGTCTGTACAGCGTGAATTGCAATGGATACAGGCGCTGGTTCTCAATAAACAGAAGCGCCTGATACATATCATTCCAATATTGCAGCATGGTGAACAAGCCGACCGTTGCCAGGGCAGGTGTGGAAAGAGGGACAACGATCTGAAAAAAGATGCGCCACTCCCCCGCGCCATCCAAACGGGCTGCGTCAAACAGATCTCTTGGAAGGGTGGAAAAATATGTGCGTAACAACAACACGAAAAAGGGTGATACCAGGTAAGGCAGAATCAAAGCCCACAGGGAATCTTTTACGCCCAGCACTCGGCTCATATTGATGTAGTATGGAACTAATCCACCGTTGAACAGCATGGTAAAGAACACAATGAACGTAAGGACCGAGCGCAGCTTGAAATTTCGCTGCGAAAGCACATAAGCCAGCAGCGCCATAAAGATCACGCCCACAACTGTACCGACAGCAGTTACAACAATAGATACCCCATAAGAATTCACCAACATCGAGGGATCATTTCCCAACCATTGATATGCCTCCAGGCTGAATTTCGGCGGGATAAGTTCGTAGCCGGAGTTCACCAATGTCGCTTCTTCTGTGAACGATGCCGACACGATCAGTAAGAGTGGGACGAGCCAGGTAAGAGAGATAACCCCAATAAATACTAGAATTAATGTATGGACTACTTTGGTATGGGTTTTGTAGTTAAGGGAAATCATGGTGTTGGCTCTCCTGTTTCTAGAACAAGGCCTGTTCCTTATCGATCCGGCGGACTAAAGCGTTGGCGAACAGTACCAAAATCAGTCCCATGACAGCCTGAAAAAAGCCAGCAGCAGATGCCAGGTTGTAATTGCCTGAAGCAGCCAGAGAGCGATATACAAAAGTATCAATTACATTGACGGTAGAAAGCAGGAGACTCGTATCGCGCGTTACGTTATAGATGAAGTCAAAGTTGGCAAAGAATATACGTCCAATTGCCAGCAGCACATTAATAATCACCAGAGGTCTGATAAGCGGCAGGGTGATATAACGAATTTCCTGAAGTTTATTGGCTCCATCAATACGGGCAGCCTCGTAATATTCCTGATTGATGTTCAGCATTCCCGCCAAGTATATGATCGTGAAATAGCCCAAACCTTTCCAAACACTCAGGAAAACCAGTATCAAATACCAATGTTGGGGCTCTGCATACCAGTTGACGGGCTCCCGCCCCAATGATTCAAGCAAACCGTTGATATATCCTGTATCGGAATTCAGAAAGGCAAAGGTAAAAAAACCAACCAACACCCACGATACGAAGTGTGGGAAAAACAAGACGGATTGATAAA
>JANMSY010000174.1:0-5651 GCA_031389865.1 Anaerolineales bacterium
CTTTGAAAAAGCGCAATTTGTGACCGCCCTGGGTATACATCCTTGCAGATGCATCAACGTGTCAATATCCTACTGGACGCCGAACGCGGGAAGCTCCATCGTCTGACCATCAGCTCGGATAATGTAATAGGGCAGCCAGGCAACACCGAACAGACTCACGAAAACATCTGATTTCTTTGGGGCGACGGTAACCTCACTCACATTACCCACAGCCTGCCCCCATCTATCATTGATCTCGGCAATTGCTTCTTCACGACGTTGCTCGGCTTCAGCAATCTGTTGTTTGACGTTAGCGATCGCATCGTGCGACTCTTCGACTTCAGACTTTGCCTGTTCGGTCAGGCGCCGTTTGGAAAGCGAGGATGACAATCTTGTTGCCTTTCGCCTTCCTCCAAACAGACCGGTCAGGTTTTCGAGGTGTGTACCCGCTTCTTCCACTTTGCGATGGGAAAGGTCGGCTTCATCTTCGCGGAGTTCACGCTCTTCGCGTGCCAGCTTATCTTCAAGTGTTCTGAGTTGACGGTCGAGGGTTGCGGTCTTTTTTGCGATCTCGGCATCACGCCCCTCGCGGGCTGCTTCAGAACAGGCTTTCATAAATTCCGCCTGGCTGACATCGGGCCCCGCGTACACTTTGAGAGCCTGATTTGCACGCGCTTTGACGGACGAACTCCGATGGACCCAATCCATGAAATCCTTCTGAAGTGAAGTCATCAGTTTGGTGTCATTCAAGGGCGAATCAATGGTGCCGAAACGCGCCGAAGGGACAGGAGTAGTATCGAGATTTTCGAGCGAAGGGCCCATGTAGACGTGTTCATCCCAGCGGATGGAATTACGCTTTTCGAGAGTGGTAACGAGGGCAGTGCGAGCGATCTCACTGTCCACGCCAAGTTTGCGGTCAAGGATGCGTACGCGCGCAGATGCCAGGAGTGATGGACGATACACGACTCCTTCCATCATCACTTCGGCAGCCATGGTCTGCCCTGCCGCAGAGAACGCCTCGGGCAGGCTGTAATTTTGTGGCAGGAAATATTCCTTGATCCAGGCGGGGATGGGAGGTTTGGTAATACTTCCATCCGCAGGGCTTTTTGGGAGAGCCGCGCGCGGGAGTGGAGCAGTTGCCATAACGGTGACGGGGTCCAGGTCGGCGATGGAGGCGGTCGGGGCTGTCATGGAAACAGGTTTGCTGGGTCGGGTATCGCTGATGTCCATCACGGGATCGGTTACCGTTGCTCCAACGAGTTTATTCAATGCCGGAATTTGGTTCCGTGTCAGAGGCCCTGCCAGAAAGTTCATTGCCCAACGTGTTTGGAAAAGTTCGGGCTGTTTGGCATGGACATTGTGTAAAACAAACACGCGCTTGCCAAGCGATGAGATCAATTTATCGAATACCGTACGAGGAAAACCACCTGCCGCGCTTTCGAGTCCATCGAGCAGGCGGTTCTTATCCTGCTCAGTCTGGAGTTTACCAATGAACCACGTGCCTGCGTTGGAGAGGGCTTTGTAATCCACATCCACAGGATTTTGCGTGGCAAGCAGCAGGCCGAGACCGAAGGCACGCGCACTCTTGAGCATGCGCAAAAGCGGCTGCTTGGATGGCGGGTTGCGCTGCGGAGGCAGATAACCATAAATTTCATCCATATATAAAAGGGCGCGCAATGAGGTGGCTCCGCTCTGTGTCCGCATCCATGATTCGACCGCGGAAAGCAGCAGAGTGACGAAGAACATCCGCTCAGCATCTGATAAATGCGCAAGATAAAAAATGCTGTGACGCGGACGATCATCCTCGGCGAACAACAGGGACTTGATATCGAGTGATTGACCTTCGCGCCATGTTTCAAAGGCGGGCGCGGCGAGGATATTATTCAAGACCATTGCCAGTTCCATACGGTCTTTGGCAGGGAAGAAAGTATCCACAGGGAAGGCGCCAAGTTTATCGAACTTCGAGCTTGGATCCTGTGTCAGCAAAATGAGTTCGTTCAATACAATATCCTTGCCCTCACTCCAAAAACTCTCAAAGATATTTGCCAGCAGAATATGTTCACGGGAACGCAGCGGGTCGATATCTCCATAGCCCACCAGACCCAGCAGCGCCGTGACTGTACTGGAAATTTTCTCGCGCAACGTCTCACGATTTTCCTGCCAGGCCAATGCAGGTGCGGTGAGTGAAGATAATACACTGACAGGGATTCCCGCATCCGAACCGGGTGTATAGATCGCAAATTTCGCGGCATTCTTTAAAGCCTGAATCTGATCCTGGGTAACGCCCCATTCCTGTAACCCTTCACGCCAGGACGTTGAGGCATCCATCGCAAGTTGCTCCAGCGTTTTGCCGGCGCGGCGTGCCATTTCGGGGTCAATCCACGGTTGGAAGTCCTGAGGCGCAAGATCGGGAAAGTGAAGCAGTAAATTTGTCAGATCCCCTTTGGGATCGATGATGATCGCTGGTATGCCTGCCAGCGCGGCTTCCTCGAGCAGAGTAATGCACAGGCCGGTCTTGCCTGAACCCGTCATGCCGGTGACCACAGCGTGAGTTGTCAGGTCTGCCGGGTCGTAAAACACTGATTCTTTTGTGGTGGCTTTACTAATGGGATCATAGGCGCGTCCGAGATAAAAACGTGGGTCGGTCATGGGTTACTCCTAAAAAACACTCGCTTCATCAAGCGCAAAGAATAGCAGAGTGATGGAATTAGAACGAACGTGCTAGGCATTAAATGTACTCCATTTTCAACCATCTTACAAGGAACGGCTTCAAAAAAATCCCGCAGGTCTTTGTAGATGGGCCTGCGGGATGCATAGTGTTGTCGAAGAGCTTATCGCCTAGTCATCTCCCCCACCATTATCATTGCTGTTGTCATCGCTTCCACCGTTATCATCCCTGCCGCTGCTATTGCTATTATCGTTGCTGTCAGCAGTGTTGGTATTATCGTCATCGGCGTTATTGTTTGAGTTCGTACTGCTTCCGCTATTTGTGTCACTACTTATATATTCGATTTGGGTCACAATGAAGACGCTGTTCGCGCCAAAATATCCTTCGACCTTTACGCTGGCACCGACGGTTGGTGTTCCCTTGATCTCTGCTGTGCCAATATCCATGGGCTGGGCGTTGACGATCAAAATATTGCCGTGGATGGAGTCGACCGTGCCGTTTATGGATATTTTTTCGGGATCAGACGCAGGCTCGGGAATATTTGTCTCTTCTCCGTTGGGCTCTTCACCTTCAGATCCTTCACCTGAGTTGTCCTCATCTTCAGGCTTTTCCTGCTCGATTTCAGGCAGGTCATCGTCGTCCACTTCTGGCAATGGCATTCCTTCAGAGAGGAGTTCCACACGGTCAGCCAGCACGGTGCCATCGGTTTGGGTGAAACCACGCACGCGGACAGCATCGCCAATCTGGATCAGCGGGTCACGCAGGTCGGTTTGGGCTGAGATGACGACTGGGATTTTGGAGACCAGCCACAAGTCCCCGTTTTGACGCGTGACCAATCCAGCGAAATCCACTTGAACGGAACGCCCCTCCGCAAAGATCTCGTAGAGTTCCTCCAACCGCTCATTCTCATGCGCAATCTCAAGAGCTTGACGCATCTGTATATTGAATGTGAACGCGGTGAGGATATCCTCCCAGGTTCTTTTGACCGGATACAGGCCATCGCCCGGCAGCGTCGTGGATGCGGCACGCACAAGTCCGGTCCCACTCATAAATAGTGCTGCAATCACGGCTAAACTGACCAGTGCCCGCCGCAGTGGAACCGACCACAGCCTGCGGGATGACTGCACTTTCGCTTCGCGCATTTGCGCAGCATGCTGGAGCAGTTTTGCACGATTACGCATCACGACACTAGCAGATGGATTAGAAACAGCCAGACCTTTGGCTTGCATGGATGTTTCAAGGATGGGGCGCAGTTCATCGGCAAGATCAGGATATCGAAAAAGTACTGAATCGATATCCGCCCCGGCTTCAATATCCTGCAGGCAAATTTCCAAAACATCGTACAGGTTATTCATAATTCACCTCTCCGATCTGGCGCTGGAGTGCAGCCAGCGCGCGAAACTGGAGGGCTTTTATGGCATTGATATTTTTCTTTAAAAAAGCGGCGGTCTCTTCAATCGAATACCCCTGTCCAAACCTCAAAGCAATCACATGCTGCTGTTCTGCTGTCAACTGGGTCAGCGCATTTCGTACCATGCTATTCTTTTCGCGCGCATCGATCTCAGACTGGACACCCGGCGCGCCATCAGGAAAAGAGTCAGACAGCGCTTCCACCGGGCGCCGATAGTGGCGGCGCAGGTGGTCATTGAGGGCATTGGATGCAGTAGCAATGAGCCAGCCGCGCAGGTTGGTCTGTGGACCCTGTTTCCTCTGGGAGGCCTCGAGCACGCGCACGAAGACGTCGCTGGCGATATCCTCTGCGATTGCTTCATCGCCGATACGATAACGAACATAGCGATAGACTTCCGGGAAATAGTGATCGTAGATGGCTCCAATGGACTGCGAATCAAGACTCCGCAGACCTTCAAGAGCGCGCTGTTCATCAAAATTGGTCATGAGATACGCGGCCCCCGGCGTGGAAGATGTAATGACAAGATCTATCTCTTTCACATTTAGTATATCATTCCAACAAATTGGAACTACAGCATGCTGGAACGACCCCACATGGTTAAAGACCAGTCTCACTATATTCACTCTTTCCAACAGAATCTGTTAATAGCATGATCTGCCTCCATTAGGAATCGTCGTCGAAAGGGGGGAAAAGTTACGGGGCAAAAAAAGCCTCCCACATGACTGTGGGAGGCGCTGTGCTAGGCAGGAGGGTTATCCAGCCGTACACCATGGCCGCGGACGGTGGAAATGTACTGGTGTGCCGGGTCGAGGGCAGCCAGGCGATCGCGCAGGCGGCGGATCAACGCATCCAGCGCCTGGTCAGAGACTCCCGCAGCTTGTTCATCACCCCAAACGACAGCCACCAAATCCGGGCGGCTGACCACCTGTCCCTGGCTTTCGTACAACAGCCACAGCATCTTGAATTGCTGTGCAGAAAGCGGCGGGACCAGTTGTTGCTGGTGTACCCACACGCGGCGCGATTTTTGATCCATCATCAAGCGGCCAGGCTGACCTGCTCTTTCAAGCAGAGGCATGGTCGCATCAGAAGTTAGAAAAAGGAATTGTTGTGCCAGTGCAACGGAGATCAGATCGCCATCCTGGAGCACAACCGGGCCTGACAAAGCCACACCATTATGATGTGTGCCATTTTTGCTCCCCAGGTCTTCAAGGATGACACCTTCAGGGGTTAGGGTGAGACGCGCATGGTAACGTGAGATCTGGCGGTCTGCCACCACCACATCACACGTGGACTCGCGCCCCAGCACAATTGTTTCACTCACCTGCCAGCGCTGACCCTTAAGAGGTCCCTCCTGGGCGATCAGCAATGGATATTCTTCCTGCAAATTTTTCATGAAAGTCTCATGTGAAAATGGGGAGTGGCTAAAAGAATGGGCCATATTTCTTCTCACCACACACCAGCCCCGGTGGGGTGGTGCCGGGGGAGAACACAGAGTTCACGGAGAATGTAGAAGGTTTTCTCTGTGTTCTCAGTGTACTCCGTGGTGAAACTATTGGGCAAGCCCACACAATTATCCACTCTTTGAAAATGTTA
>JANMSY010000109.1:0-17411 GCA_031389865.1 Anaerolineales bacterium
GCACCAGTGCGTTGTCATAGGTAGACCAGTTCTTGACACGGTATAATGTTTTTGGGCGTGATTGTGTGCGTTTTTGTTTAGGCATAAACTAAACTTACACGGTCACGCCTCTTCTGTCCAGCTTTTCATGCACCAACGTCATCGCGTATTGCGGCTGGAATCTGCTCATCCCAATCGTCTCCACTGGATGAGATCTCGTTTTTATCAAACCACACGTTGATAAATGGATATCCGCCCTCCAGTTCATTTGCAAGTTTGGTTGCAAAGTCCGCTGCGTCCGCATTGGAATAACTGATGAAGCAATGATCGGTCATGGTGTGTCCCTCTGGATTAAGAGACTATTTCTTCAATCCTAAAAATGTCCGCGCAAAACTACGGATTGTTTTTGCGGTTTGTTGCGCATCACGGGCATCTTCAATAGTGGGTTCTGCGCCAGGATACCTTGCTGTTGCCGCATAGCCAGATAGCAAATCCAGATCATCTTCATCCATGCCGATGAGAACGCCTGCTTTCTCGCAAATCTTATTCAAGACTGTAAGGTCATGCGTTTTAGGAAACGACGTCTCTTTCAGCACAAGAATCGCTTTCATATATTTTTCTACGCATTGCTGGAAATGGAAGCAGAGAATTCCTTTATATGGCTTTGTCTGCTTAAAGAGCATACTTGCCGTTCCCCAATCTTCCTCGGCTTTTTCAACCCATGCGAGCGGATCATCTTCTTTCATATAAAATAACCCCTTTATTATATATTTCTCTTGTAAAGAAACTGTTGGTCGTTAGAGCCTTTTCTATTTCCTTGGGTGTCTTGATGATAATATCCACAGGAAATTCTCGCGGTCTCAATAAGCGCGATACCGCCAAATATCGGTTTTTGAACTTCGCCCTGGTTTCCATCACGATCAACAAATCCACATCGCTGTCAGGTGTGGGATTACCATAGGCATAAGAGCCGAACAGAATAATTTTCTCTGGTTTAAGTTCAGTCACAATGCGTTTGACTGCCCTGGGCAGAGTCTTTGCCACAGGCGGAAACCCTGTTGGGCAGACTTTGGTTTTGACAAGCGCGGAAGTTCTCATTACGCTGATTTTACCATTTATCAAAATGCACGATTTCATCTAGCGACATCCGTCCACCCTTCTTCGGCGCAGCGGATAGTTTCTGCTCTTCCAATGGATATCCAAACGATAACGCGATGCGCAAATGCCATTCGGCGGGGAAGCCCAGGATTACGCGCGTTTTATCAAATTCATAAAGTGACGCAGGGCATGAGCCGACTCCCAGTTCCCAGGCGGCAAGCTGCATGAACGCCGCGGCCTGGCCCGCGTCGAACATGGTCTGGAATTTGGCGGTCGGTTCGGGCGTGAGGATGGCAACCCCCAGCGCCGCGCCCGCCAGGTGCCCGGCCCACTGTCCGCATTCGGAGAGGACCTTGAGAATGGATTTGTCGCGGATGGCGATGAATTGCCATCCCTGTTCGTTCTTGGATGATTGCGACCTGCGTCCCGCGTTAAGAATGGCGTGCACTACCTCATCGGGCAGTGGCTTATCCTGGAACTTGCGAATGGCACGTTTGGTACGAATTGCATCTGATACGTTCATAAGATTACCTCCATACTTCGGTGGTTGAGTAGCCACGAAGTGGCGTACCGAAACCACTGGTTTGAATCGAACTTTTCGCTGCCTGATAACTGATGGTTTCGATACGCCCCGCGAAGATCAGCGGGGCTACTCAACCATCGGATTGTGCCTGAATTGATTATATCCCCTCCAAACGGACGTTCCTCTTGGCACTAGCAGAAGGGGAAGATAGTCAGTAGGCATTTCGGGTCAGAATTGGGATAATGACAGGGTGCCGCCTTGATAACCCAAAGTGGACTACATCAGGAGACCCGCGGCAAGCGACATTCCTGTTTGACTACCCCAAGGAGAAATTTCCATGACCCTTCCCGATAACGTAAGAGAATCAACTTTGCTTGCAGAATTTACATATGAACTGCATCCCGTCGAGCGCGGCTATGCCAACCGCACACTGTACATCAACCTGGACGACAACACCATCCTCGAAAAACCTGTCACGCAGCACATGAAGGACCTATTCACAGGCGGACGCGGATTTGGACTCAAACTTTTGTGGGATGCGGTCACACCCGCCACCCAATGGAATGACCCGCAGAATGAACTTGTGATTGCCAACGGTCCCATTTGTGGGATCACGGCGTATCCTGGCAGCGGCAAGTCCACGGTTGTGACGTTGAGTCCGCTCACGGAGAACGTGATCGACAGCAATGTAGGCGGATATTTCGCTCCGTTCCTGAAATTCTCCGGCTTTGATGCGATGGAGATCCAGGGCAAGGCGGCTGAGGATGTGATCATCTTCATTGACGGCGACACAGGCCGGGTCACGATCGAACGGTATTCGTTCGACGCGGAAGATTCTCATCTGATTGGAAATATCCTGACTTCGAAATACGGCGGCAATGAAAAGGGCAAACGTGGCATTGCGGTGTTGTCCGCGGGACAGGCTGCCGAGCACACCCGTATCGCCGCGATCAACTCCACCTGGTATGACGTCCGACGCAAAGAGGCGCGCTTCAAACAGGCGGGCCGCGGCGGCGCGGGACGCGTCTTCCGCGACAAGAAGATCGCCGCGGTCGTGTGCCGCTTCACTGACATGGGCGGCGACAAGAACGGGGTGGCGGATATGGCTCTCGTCCGCAAGGCGGGGCAGCGCATCAACAAGGAAATCTCTGATCTCGACGATTCGCAGAATCAAATGCGCAAGATCGGTACCGCCAACATCGTGGACGTGATGGATCATTTCGACCTGCTGCCGACGCACAACTTCCGCTTCGGCTCGCATCCCGACGTCCATAAGATCGATTCGAAAGTCTGGAAGGAAAACTTCACCCAGGGCATGCCCGATGGCTGCTGGCTGGGATGCACCATGTCCTGCTCGCACGGCGTCGATCACTTCCCGCTGCAGACCGGTCCGTATGCAGGGACGTGTGTCCTCGTCGATGGACCAGAATATGAAAACGCTGCCGGACTCGGCTCGAACATCGGCAACTTCGATGCACAGAAAGTTTTGGAACTCAACTTCTACTGCGATACCTATGGCATCGACACGATCTCGGTTGCGAACTGTATTGCCTTTGCGATGGAATGCTACGAAGAAGGACTCATCACCAAAGAGCAGACAGGCGGCCTGGATTTGAACTTTGGCAATGGTGCGGCTGCTCTTGAGCTGATACATCAAATGGCGCGCGGCGAAGGATTTGGCGTCATTGTGGGGCAGGGTGTTCGTAGCATGAAGGAATACTTTGCTCGAGAATTCGGAAGCGACCCGGTCTTCATGCAGGATATCGGCATGGAGATCAAGGGCATGGAAATTTCCGAATACATGACCAAGGAATCCATTGCCCAGCAGGGTGGCTACGGACTGGCGACGAAGGGTCCGCAGCACGATGAAGCATGGCTGATCTTCATGGATCAGGTCCATAACTTGTTGCCGTCGTTCCAGGATAAAGCCGAAGCCCTGCATTACTTCCCAATGTGGCGAACATGGTTCAGCCTGCATGGTCTGTGCAAGCTTCCGTGGAATGACATTTCACCCGCGAATAATAAGCAGACTGCCGAGCCCGCCAAGGTGCCTGAACATGTTGAGAATTACACCTGGATCCATGAAGGAGTCACGGGCAAGCCCACCAGGGTTGAAGACTTGTTGAAACAGTCGGAGCGTGTCTACAACTTCCAGAAGGTCTTCGCCCTGCGCATGGGACGCGTCGGACGCAAGCACGATTACCCGCCGTACCGCGCCATGGGGCCTGTCACCAGGCTGGAATATGAATCGCGCCAGGAACGCTACGATGAGCAACTCAAGCGTCTCGTCGAAGTGGATCCCGCCGCGATGTCCACAGAAGAGAAAATGAAGGTACTGCGCCAGTATCGCGAAGCCCAGTATGAAATGCTCATGGATGCGGTCTACGAACGCCGCGGCTGGGATGTGAACAGCATTCCGACACCGGAGAAACTTCACGAACTCGGCATGGATTTTCCCGAAGTGCTGGAAGTGATCGAAGAAGCGAAAAAGAAAATTTAGATCCATGTCATTCTGAGGAGCCGTGCCGCGACGAAGAATCTCCGTTTTGAACGGATAACCTTTATGGGATAGGAGATTCTTCGCTTCCCGCGAAGCGGGTCGCTTAGAATGACATGCAAACTTCAAACAGGCAGACCAAAAAATCTGCCTGTTTGCTTATATTGGTGGTTGAGTAGCTCCGAGAGCTGGCCGAGGAGTGTCTCAAAACCACCAACTTCAAGTTGACTTTTGATCCATGGTTTCGATACGGTCTCGAAAATCACTCCACCTGCTCAACCATCGGAGTTTCCCAGAGTATAATTCCCTCAATGGATGAACCACGTAGCTTTAAACCATTCGGGCTCTCGTCGCTTTTGCTTATGCTCACTGGCTGGGGCGGACTCTATTTCCTTATTACAGAAACACTTCCATCCGTCTGGCCGCGCTGGGGATTCTTTGTCCTGGTGCTGATGGCAGTGACAGGCACGATTCTGCCCATGGTTTACTTTTTCCATCGGCGCTTTGCCAACGAGACGCCCGCGGATGCGAATGTGATCATTCGACAGGCGCTATGGTTCGGCATTTATGGAGCTACGCTCACCTGGCTCCAGCTCGGTCGTCTCGTCACGGTCTATGTAATTCTTGGCCTTGCGGGTGGGCTGCTTGCCATCGAATACCTCATGCGGTTGCGAGAAAAATCGCATTGGAAACCCCCCGTCCAAACCGATGACCAGCCTTCGTGACCTTCCCTCGGTAGAACAACTTTTACAAAGTTCGACTCGTCTCATCGACGCGTATGGTCGTCCGTTGACTCTGGACGCGCTTCGATCGACGTTGGACGAAGCCCGCGCTCGCTTCCAGACGAAGCCCGAAGCGGGTCTGCCGCCGATTGACGAGATCTTAACCCGCGCCGAATCTCATCTCGCGGCGTGGACAGCGCCGACTCTTCTTCCCGTGATCAACGCCACTGGAGTCATTCTCCATACCAACCTCGGGCGTGCTCCGTTATCGAATGCAACCATCCAGGCAATGCAGGATGTTGCCGGGAACTATTCCACGCTTGAATATGACCTGGCGAAAGGTCAGCGTGGGTCACGGTTGATCCACGCTGAATCGGTTCTGCAAAAATTGACGGACTGCGAGGCTGCGCTGGTTGTCAACAATAATGCATCTGCCTTATTACTTGTATTATCTGCGCTGGCAAACAAAAAACGCGTGGTCATCTCCCGCACCCAGCTCGTCGAGATCGGCGGCGGATTCCGCGTCCCGGATGTGATGAAACAATCGGGCGCGAAGCTGGTCGAAGTGGGAGCAACGAATAAAGTACGGTTATCTGATTACACGGAAGCCATGGAAGAACCGACCGCGCTCGTCATGCGCGCCCATCGCAGCAACTTCAAGATCGTCGGCTTCACCGAAGAACCTCAGCTCAGGGAAATTGTAGATGTTGCTCATCAGGTGAATGTCATTGTTGTGGATGATCTTGGCTCGGGCGCATTGCTCGATACTGCAAAGTATGGATTTGCGCATGAGCCAACCGTGCAGGAGTCCCTTGCGGCTGGCGTGGACCTGGTCTGCTTTTCGGGTGATAAACTGCTTGGCGGCCCGCAGGCGGGAATCATCATGGGTAGGAGGGATTTGATAGACAGGATCCGGAAACATCCGCTGGCACGTGCTGTGCGCGCGGATAAGACTTGCCTGGCAGGGCTCACTGCCACCTTGCTCCACTATCTCAAGGATGAGGCGGAGCGGGAAATCCCCATCTGGAGGATGATGTCCTCAACGCGCGAGCAAATCAGGGTCCGGGCGCAGGCGTGGCGGGACGAGTTGGGGCAAGGTGACGTCATCTCATCCGAATCCACTGTGGGCGGGGGAAGTCTACCGGATGAAAGTATCGCTACATCCGTGCTCGCATTGAGCGTCAAGTCAGCGGATAAATTTTTGAAAAAGCTTCGTGGGGCGAATCCGCCGATCATCGCCCGCACAGAAAATGATAAAATCCTTTTTGACCCGCGCACGGTTTTGCACGACGAAGTACTGCTCTCTACTCTTAAATCCCTCTTCTCGGAGAAATAATGAAATCAGATCTTGATGCTCTTATGCAAGCCCGCAACCTGGATGCCGTGCTTATCTTTGGTGATGCGGAACATAACCCGCCCATGTATTATTTTGTTGGAGGCGGGCATGTGAGCGGCGCGCTCCTGATCAAAAAGGCTGGCAAGGAACCTGTCCTTTTTTACAACGATATGGAACGCGATGAAGCCGCAAAGAGCGGGTTGAAGACTGTATCCTTTAGTGAGTTCCCTGTGTCAGATTTCGAAGAGCACGCGAACGGCGATAGAGTGTTGGCGAATGCTCTGCGATTCCAGAAAATCTTTTCGGAGTACGGTTTATCAGGTGGGCGTGTCGCCGTATTTGGTAAAGTGGAGTTTTCGCATCTATTCGGCGTGATGACACGGCTTGTTCAGTTGATGCCGGAAGTTGAATTCATCGGCGAGGCAGGCGGCAGCTCGACAATCCTGCGTGCCATGGAAACAAAAGATGACGTGGAAGTGGCGCGCATCCGTCAGATGGGCGCGGTGACGACGACCGTTGTAAAGTTGGTGCATGATTATCTGATCTCCTGCGATGTTCGCGAAGATGAAGTGCTGCTGAAAGAGGATGGATATCCACTGACGATCGGTGATGTAAAAGGCAGGATCTCCCTCTGGCTTGCAGAGCGCGGCGCGGTGGATGTGGAGGGCGTGATCTTTGCCATCGGCCGCGATGCAGGTGTCCCACACTCGGCGGGCAACCCCGAGGACCTCATGACATTGGGCAGGACGATAGTATTTGATATCTTCCCGGCTGAACAGGGCGGCGGATACTTTTATGATTTCACGCGGACGTGGAGTCTGGGCTATGCAACTCCTGAAGCGCAGGCACTCTATGACCAGGTGCACGAAATCTACAATCATGTTGTTGAAAATCTGGACCTGAATGCATCCTTTGTTGATTACCAGAGAATGACCTGTGAATATTTCGAGTCGAAGGGGCACAAGTCCCAACTCAGTACGACGCCACCCCTTCTGGATGGATATGTCCATTCGCTGGGGCATGGAGTAGGTCTGAATATCCATGAACGCCCATCCTCCAGACTTGCAGAAAACCGCGATGATACTATTCTTAAACCCGGCGTTGTGATCACGATCGAACCGGGTTTGTATTACCCGGACAAAGGCATGGGCTTCCGCATTGAAGATTCCTACTGGGTGCGCCCCGATGGAAAAGTGGAACTGCTTGCAGAATATCCATATGACTTTGTCCTGCCGATGAAGAAGTGGAAGAAGGAGTAGTTGTGTCTTTGCGAGCCATTCGCGCTGAGCGGAGCAGAGCGAAGACGAAGCGGTAAGTGGCTGTATTGACTCTTAAATCCTATGACTGAGCTGAAACCCGCCCGCATCCTTGCCATCGAAACTTCGTGTGATGAAACTGCCTGTGCCATTCTCGAAAATGGCCGGATACTTTTATCGTCTACTGTCGCGTCTCAAATGGAACTTCATGCGCGCTATGGCGGCGTCTACCCGGAGGTTGCCTCGCGCCAGCATGTGCTGAGTATCATTCCCGTTGTGGAACAAACACTCGCTCAATCGAGTGTTACCCTGAAGGACATGGACGCGATCGCGGTGACGCGCGGTCCTGGTCTGGCGGGTTCACTCGTGGTGGGCATGAACATGGCGAAGGGACTTGTGCTGGGAACCGGTCTGCCTCTGGTCGGCGTCAATCATCTGGAAGGGCATATTTATTCCGCGTGGATCCACAACGCCGGTGAGAGTGCTCCACCCGAACCCGCGTTTCCGTTGATGGCATTGCTCGTCTCAGGCGGACATAGCGAATTGAATCTCATGACCGATCATTTGACGTACAAACGTCTCGGCTCGACCCGGGATGATGCAGCGGGTGAGGCATTCGACAAGGTCGCGCGCCTACTGGGGCTTTCGTACCCGGGCGGCCCATCCGTTCAGCGCGCGGCGGAAAGCGGTGACCCGACACGCTTCAAATTTCCGCGTGCAAAATTGGATGGAGCATATGACTTCTCGTTTAGCGGACTTAAGACCGCAGTGTTGTATGAAGTCAATGATCTGAAGAAGAAGCGAAATGGATCTCTGCCCATCGAAGATCTGGCTGCATCATTCCAGGCAGCCGTCGTGGATGTTCTTTTTCATAAAACGATGCAAGCTGCCCGGGACCAGGGCGTAAAAGAGATCCTGGTCGCAGGCGGCGTTTCAGCAAACAGCGCTTTGCGGCAGGCATTCCAGTCACAAAACGAATACAAGGTTCACATCCCCGCGTTTTCGTTGTGCACCGATAACGCTGCCATGATCGCGGCGGCAGGATATTACAGGTATGCCCTGGGATATGTTTCAGAATTGGGGATTGACGTACAGCCAACGTGGCCGTTATCTTAAATCATAACCTTGCGAAGGTCCGAAACCTTCGCAAGGTCATTTAAAACCCAAACCGCCTTTGGCTTGCCCGAGCCGTAGGCGGTTTGTAAAGGAGAATGCATCCTTTATTATATGCAGCCACTTTAGTACAGGCTGAATTCTTCTTTAATATTGAATAAGAGTCTCCGGGGGGTCTTTCAAATCGCTTCCAGCAATTGTTCCTTTGTGATGGGGCCCTCACGCAAAACTTCGATCTGATCTCCTGTGCAATCCACCAGTGTGGAGGGAATTCCGCCGGGTGTTTTGCCTCCATCAAGGATCATGGCGATGCGCCCGCCGAGTTGTGTGAAGACTTCCTGCGCAGTCCTTGGGCTGGGCTGACCAGAAATATTGGCGGATGTCACAGCCATGGGGCCGGCCAGCCTAAGCAGCGCACGCGCGATCTCATGATCGGGCATGCGTACTCCGACTGTGGATGTGGCGGAAATGGCTTCGGGAAGAGTCGGCTTTTTGGGGACAAGAAGAGTGAGCGGTCCGGGCCAGAAGCGTGCGATCAGTTTCGCAGCCAAAAGGGGGACCTCGTCCACTATCTTCGGCAGGTCCTCCACCTCGCCGAGCAAAACGGGAACTGCTTTTTCCATGGGGCGGTCTTTGGCAACGTAGATCGATTCAATTGCTTCACCATCAGTAGCCAGTGCACCGATGCCGTACACGGTATCCGTTGGAAAAGCCACCAGCCCGCCCGAAAGCAGGATTTCAAGAGCACTCATGATCGCGTCTGGCGCGTCCGCCGCAATGATTTGTGTATTCATACTACAGCATGATCTCCAGCAACCGGTCTCGACCTGTTAGATCCTGATGCAGATGGATCTCTGCCCCGCAGAATATCTCACAAGCCAGGTTTAATGCCTGGACCCCCTGTGTGGCTTCGAGCTCAAGCAGTATCAGTGCGTTGGGCGCGAGCCAATCGGGTGCGAGAGACATCAATCTGCGGAAGAGATCGAGTCCGTCTGCGCCGCCATCCAGGGCAAGTGTAGGTTCACGCCCGTAGACAGGCAGGGCATGAAGCGTTTCGGTGGGGATATAGGGCAGGTTGGCGCAAAGCAGGTCGAGGTGTTGATCTGTCGAAAACGATTCAGGACGTTTGGGAAGAAGGTCGCATTGAATAAATTCAATCCGATTCGCTACGCCAAATTTGGAGGCATTTCTGCGCGCGACTTCCAGCGCTTCGGGAGAAATATCTGTGGCCAGGATAAACGCATCGGGGACATGGACAGCAATGGAAACCGCGATCACCCCTGATCCGGTACCGATGTCTGCAACCGTTCTACGCACCGCTGAGCCCTGTAGCCATGCAATTGCTTTTTCAACGAGTAATTCCGTTTCAGGGCGTGGAATTAAAACATCAGGCGTGATGTCGAACGTTATCCCAAAGAATTCCCAATGACCCAGCACATAAGGAAAAGGCTCACCGTGTTCCAGTCGTGCAAGCAAGCCATGTAATTGCCCCTGTTGTTCAGTGCCCAGCGTGAGCTCGGAATGTGCCATCACCCATGTGCGCGGTTTGTTGATGATGTGCGCAAGCAGGACAGACGCATCCAGGGCTGGAGTATCGCTGATCGAAGCGAGACGGGTTGTGATATCCGAAAGAAGCGATGGCATTTTATCCGTTCTTGATCGCAAGCAGCGATAAATATTCGAAGGCGATATTCGCTGCAAGGATGGCGGTGATGTCGCCATGGTCGTATGGGGGGGAGACTTCCACCAGGTCGAAGCCGATGAGGTTCAATCCATGCAGGCCGCGCACAAGCTGGAGTAGTTGATAACTTGTCAGTCCGCCGACTTCGGGCGTACCTGTGCCGGGCGCAAATGCAGGGTCAGCTGAGTCGATATCCACTGTGACATACACAGGTCCCTGCATGCGTTGATGAACTTCCTTAAGAATTTCGGGCACACCTTTTTCCATCACTTCATGGATCGTGATCGTGCGTGCTCCAAGCGCGTGCGCATCCGCATAATCATTCTCACCACTGACTGGACCGCGAATCCCAATTTGAACATACTCCCCCCTGCGAATCAAACCTTCGTTCAACGCATGTCGAAATGGGTTCCGTGGCTGTAGGGCGCTCCTTCGAATTCTGATTCCCATGTGTCAATGTGTGCATCGATATGGACAAGGGAGACGGGACCGTATTTTTTTGCATGTGCGCGCAACAGCGGAAGTGCAATGGAGTGATCACCGCCAAGCGTGATCAGGGTTGTGCCTGCATTGATGATCTCGCTTGCCGTGTTTGTTATGGCACTCATCGTATGTTCGATGGAGGTGGGAATCACGGAAACATCACCATAATCCACAACTTTGAGTTTTTTCAACGGTGTGACATTCAAAGTCGAGTTGTGCCCCCAGATCATCAATGATGCTTCACGGATCTTGCGCGGGCCAAAGCGCGTCCCTGTGCGGTAGGATGTCCCGCTGTCAAATGGCACGCCCAGAATGGCTACGTCAATACTATCCAGTTCACGTGACACCGGCAGACGCATGAAAGATGGAATGCCCATGAAGGGCTGCAAGCCGGCGCCAAACGCGGGATTGTCGTTCATGTTGTTCTCCAGGCTAAAAAAATCAGCCACCGGGATCACAGCGAAAATGAGTTCCTCCCCTCTCTGTGGACTCTGTGGCTATTATTATGCCGTAGTAACGATATGTCAAATATCTATTCTTCCTCGTCAAAGCCGGTGCTGGCTAACCGATCTGCCTCATCTCGAGTGGAGAGTTCATCAATGAATTGATCTATTGCCCCATCCATGACCGCTGGCAGGTTGTAGTTCGAAACACCGATACGGTGATCAGTCACGCGGTTTTGTGGATAGTTATACGTGCGGATCTTTTCAGAGCGTTCACCTGTTCCCACCTGTGAACGGCGGTCCGATTCAATCTCGGTGCGGCGTTTCTCCTCTTCAAGTTCAAAGAGACGTGCACGCAAAATGCTGAGGGCCCGCAATTTGTTCTGCAACTGGGAACGCTCATCCTGACAGGTGACGATCATCCCTGTGGGCTTGTGAGACAGACGGACCGCAGTCGAGTTCTTCTGCACGTTCTGCCCACCTGCACCCGAGGATCGATATACTTCGATCACAAGATCGCTTTCGGGGATGTCAATTTCAACTTCATCCACCTCCGCCATCACAGCCACAGTTGCAGTGGACGTGTGAATGCGTCCCTGTGCTTCGGTGGCGGGTACACGCTGGACGCGATGCACACCCGATTCATATTTCAGTTTCGAGTACACGCCCCTGCCCTTTACTTCAAAGATCACTTCCTTGTAACCGCCCACGCCGATCGCATTTTCAGACAGGACTTCCATCTTCCAGCGTTTTTCTTCCGCGTAGCGTGTGTACATACGGAATAGATCAGAGGCGAAGATCGCAGCTTCGTCGCCACCTGCGCCCGCCCGAATTTCAACGATGACGTTCCTGTCATCGCGCGGGTCCTTGGGAACGAGCATTCCCCGGATCTCCTTGTCGAGGATCTCGATCTTTGGACCCAACTCTGTGATGTCAGTTTCAGCCATGGCGATCAATTCCGCGTCGTTTTCAGACTCGAGGATTGCCCGGGCTTCCCCCATACTTTTCATGGCCTGACGGTATTCGCGTGCCTTTCGAACAAGGGGTTCCAGATCCACGCGTTCCTTGTTGATCTCGCCAGCGCGTTGATAGTCATTGCCCACTTCGAGCATTTCATTTCCCAGGTGTTCGTATCGATCTTCAATGCCTTTTAGTTTTTCCAGCATATATGTCCTTGAGTGGCAGGATAATGCATCCGGCCCGTTGCATGATAAATGCGCGGTAACCCACCCGCGCGGCTGGATTATACCAGCGAACAGATACCCTTGAATCTATGGGCTGATTGCCAGCGAGAGTACTGTTAAAAGGATCAGAAGGATTGAAAACAAATATGATTTGCATGGTCCTGATCTTTTGTTTTTCGCCATGGAGACGTAGCCTGCTGGGATACTACGTAAACTTTCCTGTCCTGGCTGCTTTGATGTTTGCCACGCTGCACCTTTCGGGTGATACTTTTTAAAAAGGTTTTGTGAACACATTTTTCTCGCCGCGATGGGTTACAGTTTTTGTAATCAGTTCGCTTTTATTTTCAGCGTATGATCAATAGCTTGTCAGGGAAAGGACCATGGAAAGGATCAGGATGATCGAAAATATCACAAAGACGATTTGTAGCATCCTGGTACGTCTCAGCGCGTCCCGGTTTTCATTTGACCTGACTGGTTTATTTTTATATTTTTTGTCTGCCATTCTTACTCCCTTATTGAGTGTTTTGAAAAAGCATCTGACAACGCCTTTTCCAGTTCTTCGATTGTTACAGGTTTCATCAGATATGTATCGGCGCCCAGTCTGAGAGCCTTATCGACCATGGTGTCTGCCGCCTCGGAGGAAAGCATGATGATGGGCATATTCTTCCATTCGGGACGCCGCCGCAAAAACTCAACGAGATCCAGGCCCGAAATTTCGGGCATATTAATATCCACGATCATCAAGTCTGGCCTTCTGCCAGCCAATAAGGTCTGGACGGCCGGGCGCGCGCTGTGAAACAGGGTCGTTGTGCAATCGAGCAGTTCCAGCATCAACGCGACCGCGCGTCCCATCTCTTCATCATCGTCAATCACCCAGATATTTTTCATTCCAAATGCGCCTTGATCGAATGTGCCGCGTCTTCAGGGACAACGGCTTTCAATTCTTCGAGAGTTGCCTGCCTGATGCTGCTTACAGACCCAAAATGCCTCAGCAATGCCTTGCGCCGCGCTGGCCCGATCCCGGGAATGGAATCCAGTTGCGAGGCCATGCCAAGCTTCTGTCTTTTCTTGCGATGGGCGGTAATACCATACCTGTGAGCCTCATCGCGAATTCGTTGCACCAGATACAAGGCTTGCGAATGAGGTGGCAGCATGAGTGATTCGGATCGATATGGAAAGAAAAGTTCCTCATGCTGTTTTGCCAGCCCAACTACCGGTACCTTGTCCATTAACTCAAACCTCTCGAGGACGTTGACCGCGCGTGCCAGTTGTCCCTTGCCGCCATCAATGATCACAAGGTCTGGCAGGAATGAGAACGACGGGTCCGGCTTGGACCCCGGGTCTGCTGCCACTTCCTGGCCGGCCCGCCATCTACGAAACCGGCGCGTTAACATCTCCTCCATTGAAGCGAAATCATCCGCTGCTCCGATCACGCTTTCAATATTGAACTTTCGATATAGCTTTTTGTCCGGCACGCCCTGTGTGAAAACAACCATGGCGCCGACAATGGCCGTTCCCTGCATGTTCGAAATGTCATAACACTCAATCCGGTTGGGCGGCTCAGGAAGATTCAGTGCCTGCTGCAATTCAGCCAATGCCTGTTCCTGCTTGTGCGTATCTGCGTGCCATTGGGTGCGCAACGCCTGCAACGTCTCAGTTGCGTTCTCGGTTGCCATTTGAACCAGCTCGCGGGGCTGTCCGCTTTTGGGGACGAAAATCTCCACTTTTTCACCACCCCGCTTCGAGCGCAGCCATTGACCGATGATCTTTCGTTCCTCGATTTCCTGCGGGAGCATCACTTGCTGCGGAATGGTTGCCGCTTCGGTATAGAACTGGGTCACAAACTGTTCCATGATCTCGGTATCCGCCTCATCCTCTGTTCCCTCCAGGATGAAGTATTCGCGGCCAATCAATTTGCCGCCACGAATGAAGAAGATCTGTACGCAGGCCTCGCCGTTACTGCGCGCCATGGCCAGCACGTCCGAATCCAGATAGTCGGATGAGAAGACGATCTTTTGCCGCTCAATAATGGACTGGATCGCCTTGAGCTGGTCACGCAGGGATGCAGCCTTTTCGAACCGCATATCCTCGGCAGCCTTTTCCATGTCCTCTTGTATGCGCTTGACAATCTCTTCACTGTGTCCGTTGAGGAAATCCATCAGGTCTGAGATCATTTGACGGTACTGAGCCTGGGATGCCGCGCCAATACAGGGAGCGGTACACAGCTTGATATCGTAGTAAAGACACGCACGCAGGTCGGTACCGGTAATATCCCGGTCGCACGTCAAAAAGGGAAAGATGCGACGAAGCACATCCAGAGTTTGGTAGACGGCCCAGGCGGAGGTATACGGCCCAAAATAACGCGATCCATCCTCGACCATTTGGCGCGTTACAGTGACTTTGGGAAATGGGTCCGCCCAGTGAACTTTGATATAGGGATAACGCTTATCGTCCTTGAGACGGATATTGTATTTGGGGCGGTGTTTTTTAATGAGGTTCATCTCGAGGATGAGAGCCTCAAGCTCAGAACCTACAACGATCCACTCAATATCCGCGATCTCACGCACAAGCCGCCGTGTCTTGGCGTCGTGGCCGGCGTCTGCATGAAAATAGGAGCGCACACGGTTCTTCAGGTTGATAGCCTTGCCCACATAGCTGATCGTTCCCTCGGCGTTTTTCATAATATAGCAGCCGGGCTTGGAGGGGAGCGTGGCAAGGATCCCTTGAAGCTTTTCGGAAATTTCCATTCGATAATTTTACATCATGTATAAGGTTCGTGTTGAGTGCAGGTTAAATTATTGTGATTTTCCCTTTTTCATGTCATAATGAATTTAAATTCATCCCTCGGAGGAACCCATGAACGATATGTCGAATGAACCGATCTCTGTTGGCAACCCGACGAGCCCTTTACAGATCTGGCGCAAAGCCCTGACCCAACCCAGTGAGCAGACTTTTGCTGAAATTGCTTCATCGCCAAACGCCAGAGCAACGACCGCCTACCTGTGGGTGTTTGTTGCCAGCCTGATCCAGATCTTTTTGACTGCTCTTGTGCAAAGCCAGCTGTATGGCAATCTGGCTGAGCAGTATGGACTGGGTGCGGATGTCCTTGGCGATCGGAGCGGCGTCGCTTCCGTCCTGACGGGTGCACTCTGCGGAGCCCCCATTGGAGCCATCGTGACAACCCTATTTTTTGCAATCGGCGTTTTTGTCGTTCAATGGATCGCAAAAATGTTCGGCGGCAGAGGCACATCTGATCAACTGGCGTATGCAATGGCGGCCATCATGGCACCCTTTTCCATTATTTCGGGCATTGTGACCCTGTTTTCTGTCATCCCCTATGTTGGTCTCTGTTTTACCGCAGTTCTGGCGATTGGAAGCATTTACATTCTTGTACTCCAGGTCATGGCGGTAAAAGGAGTCAACCAGATCAGTTGGGGCGCGGCGATCGGCTCCCTGCTTATCCCAGGGCTTGTCATTGGTTTCATTTGTGCCTGTCTGGTGGGTGTTTCAGTTGCAACGCTTCTGCCATTGATCAGAGAAAGCGTTCCAAACCTTGCCCCTTAACTTCCTTATTTCTCCAATACATAAAATCTCCCACATTTGTGGGAGATTTTATTTTTCGGGTGGGGGAATTCGGTCTGGACCAGGATAAAGGAACATGTCCGCCATATAATAAGCATAATCATAAGCGGCAGTTGTACCGCATTCGCCGGCAATTGCTTCGTCAAACTGTCCATTTTCGTTGGCATCCGCTCCATTGAGTAGTTTTTCTCCAAGTGCGGAGATCTCAGTGATGATGGGTTTCATCCCCGGTCCCATGGGAGTTTCTTGAAGTAGAAGAGCCTGCTCCAACAGCTGCTCTGTCCAGCCATTGACGTTTTGAAGGCAAATCTGAACATTTTCGCCATACCGACGGATATTGGGTGTAGAGTCGGCCGCATCAGCCGCGTACTTGGCATGTAATATAGTTTCCTGGATGTATCCAAGGCGATCCCCATTCGGGAGGCTACCGTAGCCATTAGCCGGGTTATCAATCGCGCCATCATTATCATAATCCTGATACTGATCGCTACGGTCACCGACAATGGAATTAATTACCTCTTCAGTCCTTTTTCTCAGCGTTGGTTCATCGTCATCTTCATGGGCCTGGACAATTCCTATCTTGTAATCATCGTCAAATTCATCTCCGTTAATAGACCTGTTCACGAAGGATGCGTTGTACCACCAGAAGTCCTGTATTAAGGGGCCTTGCTCGGGCAGCTCGTCATAGGATACCAGGACATGTCGCATATGTACCAGTGTTTGAGGCGGTAAAATTGAAGAGTACAGCACTTCACCAGTGGGCTTGGCGATTTCAACATTATCCTCTTCCAGGCTAATCAGTACTTTGTTAAAAATGCTCAGGAAATTGTTCTGACCTGGATCATTAATCACCAGGCGCCCAGTGCCAGTCGCACTAAATTCAATTGTTCCAAGGTTCCGCACAGTCGCACCATCGTCACTGACAAACCAGGCCTCATAATGTTTTCCCTCTTGCGGTTGAGGAACAGTTGCCAGATTAATTTCGGCATTATCGACATAAAAGTTCGTATCGTCAAATCGCAACCTGCCAACAGGCGTATTGGGATCTGCAGGTATAGGAGTTGCGACCACGGTATTTGTCGTCGGACGCATCACTTGAATAATTACCAGCGCCAGCACCACCGCCAGCAGGGCTTCAACGCCAATTCTGATCCAGCGGGAGCGGCGCTCTTCATTGCGAGGGGATGCCTGTTTGCTGGCTTCCGCGGCTTCCCGGGCTAATTGCGCAATGTGCAATGTTCCGGGTGACAGCGTCTGCCCATTGAAGATGGCAATAAATTCGTCTGCAAGGGCACCGGCGCTCTCGTATCGCAGAGATGGATCTTTTGCCAGTGTGCGATCAAGAATAGCCTGCAACTCTGCGGAAAGACCTTGGATGGTTGGGAGAGGTTCGTTGATGTGCTTCATCAACATTCCGAATGTGGTATCCGCCTGAAAAGGGACCGCTCCGGCCAGCATCTCATACAGCATAATGCCGAGTGAATAGATATCGGTGCGTTTGTCCACCTTTTCGC
>JANMSY010000183.1:0-3944 GCA_031389865.1 Anaerolineales bacterium
GTTTCTTTTTTTTGAATAATAAAAAACAGACAAACCTGCCCAGAACCCCAGCTTTTGAAGAATGGATTTCACCATTTGCATCCATTTCACCGAATTCTGCCACAGCGATATTGAACGTTCCTCGCATCACCCGGTCCGCAAAGGCATTCGTGACGGCCAATATCCCAACGACAACAATGAGGACAAGCAGAGCCTGGATCCAGCGGGCGCGCACCAATCTCTGGGTCTGGTCAGCCTCTTTCCGCGCAGTCTTCTGGCTGGCATCCAAAAATTCCTGTTCAGCAAGGCTGATCAGATCTGTATTGGTCTCCACCCACTCCAACATCTGCCTGAGTCGCATGCCGCGGTACAGAGCCCCGGAGTCACGCCCCAGTTTCAGCCAGTCATTGGTATCTTCGGTAAGCTGCCTGTGGAGGATCAAGCCTTCGCGGTTCTGATTGAGCCAGTCCCGCAGTGTAGGCCACTCACGGATAAGCGCCTCGTGTGCAACCTCCACAACGCGGGTATCTCCGGGCTCCAGCGTGCCTGTCGTCACCAGGCGGGCATCGGTCAGGATGCCCAGCACCGCGTCGATGGTGCTTGTATCTGTGGAGCGGGTGATCAATTCAGAAAAAGCAGCCCGTCGACGAGTGTCCAGTGAGTCTTCACCCATCTCTGCCAGCTTGATGAAGATCATGCGCGCAATAGGTTGCTGCTCTAGGCTGAGGCGTTGACGAAAGACAGTCTCGGCTGTTTGAGCAATCGCGCCTCTGACTCCGCCCGCAGCTGTATACCCCGAAACAGTCATGACTCTTCCCCGGCGGCGTTTCCACGTTTCCAGCAGGGCATGTGACAGGAGTGGAAGCGCACCGGGTTCACTTCCCAAATCGTCGAGAATGACTTCCACCAACCCTTCCTGCACCTTCCAATTTCCCAGGGCGGCAGGCTGTAGAATGGCACGCATCAACTCGTCACGACTCATCGCGCCGATAAATTCCTGGTTTTGCGAAACCAGTTCCCTCAGATGATCCTGAAAAGCAAGTTGAGTATAAAGATCAGCCCGCAGCGTCAGCAAAACAGTGATGGGTTGAGGGTTGGCAGGGTCAATCGCGTGAAGCAAATTTTCGATGAAGGCGCGACGTTCATCATCCTGGCGGCATTGTGTAAATACTTCCTCGAATTGATCGATGACCAATAACAGGTGTTTTTTATCATTTTGAGCCAGCACCCGGCGCGCAACCAGCCTCAGTGTATCTGGATCCTGTGCCAGGTCAGTGCTTAAAGCTGTTATCGCACTCACTGATTCAGAGTCGCGCATCAGGCTGGCGGCCAGTGCCTCCAACGGATGAGCGCTGGGGCTCAGGATGCGAATATCCCATTGACCACTGTCTGTGGGCGGCAGGGAGCCGTCAGCCAACCGCTCACCGCGGCGCAACGCCGGGATAACACCTGCCCGCACTACTGAAGATTTGCCGCTCCCCGAAGCACCAATGACCGCCAGAAAACGGAGAGTTGTCAGGCGCCCGACGATCCTGGCTACAAGGGCTTCACGACCGAAAAAACGATCAGCATCTTTTTCATCAAAATATTGCAATCCCTGAAAAGGTGGATCGCCCGGCTCGGGAGGTAGGTTCTCAAGATCTTTAACTTCAGCATTGCTGACAATCGTCGATTTGATGTTAACAACTGCACCACGAAAATCCCCGGAGAGATCGTAACTATCTCCGGAAGTTGCATTGCGTTTTTTGGGGCGTGCCTTCCTGGGGGAATTAGACTTGTCCGCCATAACCTTTTGTTTTTATTTGAGACGAAAGAGACGGAATGATCAGGCGCCGATTAGTTTGGCTACTGTTAAAGCGATCTGACCCGCTATGGTAACTACAGCCGGCATTACATCCGCCAGATTTTGAGCAGCCTGCTTTAGTCCTTCACCCGTAATTTTCACCATGGTTTTGTTGGGTTTTTCGGCCTTGGCCGTATCCACCAATACCTTGGCAGTTTCAGCCACTGCTTCAGCCTGCTCCTGATTCTTTTCAGGAACCTTCTGCAAAGCCTCGCTTAACTGCCCGATCAGCTCTTCCAGTTCCTTGCGGGCTTCCTGATCATCGGTACGGATATCGCCTACACTCTGCCGAACATTCGTCAAGGTGGATTTGATATTGATGATTGCGCCCCGGAAATCGCCGGACATATTGTAACGGTCTGGCATGAGAACCTCCTATAGATGCAGGGATTATCCTATCAGTTACACTATTTCTACCTACTATAGCACTTTAATTGGACAATTCAAGTCGAAGTTTTACGGAAGCGGCTATGGGATTTTCCGGGGAGTGGCTAAAAGAATGGGCCATATTTCTTCTCACCACACACCAGCCCCGCTGGGGTGGTGCCGGGGGAGAACACAGAGTTCACGGAGAATTAGAAGGTTTTCTCTGTGTTCTTCGTGTACTCCGTGGTGAAACTATTGGGCAAGCCCATACAATTATCCACTCTTATTTTCCGCATATCGCCACACCCAAGCCTGATTCGGTTAAAATAGCCATATGCCTACCTATGATTTTATCTGCAACACCTGCAACCAGCGCTTCGACGTGTTCATGACCTTTAGCGAATATGGGAAGAAGCCCGTCTCCTGTACGCATTGCAAAAGCAAAAATGTGCGCCGCCGCATGACCAGGGTCCGCATTGCGAAATCGGATGACAGCCACATGGACAACATGGCAGATGGCATCTCGGGCCTTGAGGGACTCGAAGAGGATCCCAGGGCTATGGGACAGATGATGCGCAAAATGGGAAAACAAATGGGAGAGGACCTGCCGCCCGAATTCAACGAAGTCGTCGACAGGCTCGAATCAGGTCAAAGCCCCGAAGACATAGAGTCTGCGTTGCCAGACCTGGGAGGTACGGCGGGCGGTGGAGACGATGAATAAAAAAGCAGGGAACGGCAGTTGCCGTTCCCTGCTTTTATAGCATCTTTTCTATCATCTGACGATGTTCAGAGAAATGCTCTGTCGTATCACCGAGCACCCACATCAAAAGTGGACGTTTCTCCGGGTCGTCAGCGTGGCGCGGCTTCATCAGATCATCAAAGGACATGGCTTCCAGTTTGGCGAGCAGAGTCTCATAGACCCGTTTCAGTTCATCCAGCACATCTTCCGTCGAACGATCCTTATTTCGTTCAAACAACTCGGGATTGATGATTTCCATATCCCAGCCCCTGGTTATCTCCTCCGGAAGATCCATCACTTCGTGCGCTGGACGACGATCCATGTGATAGCCCATGAGGGCATTCATCCATTCAGCGAGATGAGCGAGATTGTCCCTGGGTGACCATCCACCGACGTCGGATGTGATCATTTTTGTTTCATTCAGCTTCGCAACGACATTCATCAGCAGATTCCACTCGCGCTTGATCGCAGACATCAATTCACTTTTATTTTCGGGGATCCATTGTTCTGTTGCCATTTCGAGTCTCCTATACACTGATCAACTTTCCGGCTTCGAGTCTTTCCTTATCCTGATCCTTGCGCAATATCCATGCCTCGCCCCGCACAAGAGACAGATTTGTTCACCAAATGAATGGATGTCTTCTTCGGCTCTTCCATCACCGTGCCAAATTTACGCGACTCTTTCAGAATGAGGTCATAAATTGATTTCACTGCAGGGTCTTTATTCTCGAAATGTTGGGAATTTGAAAACTCAGCCATGGCTTGTCCTTTCGAAAACAATCGTAGAACAAGTGTACGGCATTCCAAAACGAAAATCAAGTGGAAAATTATAAAGTCAAAATAAAAAAATCTCCCCGATTTGCATCGAGGAGAATGGGCGTTCAATACAGCAAAAACCGATTAATAGCGCGTGCCGTTGCCGCGCTGAGGACGATGGGAACCGCCACCACTGCCACCACGGCTTCCACCGCCGCGGTCTCCACCAAAACCACCACTGCGCTCTTCACGTGGCTTGGC
>JANMSY010000192.1:0-2621 GCA_031389865.1 Anaerolineales bacterium
CAAGCAGGCAAACCAGCGGGGTTTAGCCGTTTTGGAGATAGCACTGGCGATATCTGCGACGCATTCAATAATACTGCCCGTGACGATGGAGTAGTCAAGAAAACGAATATGAGCTAAAGAGATCAATTATTTCTCAATGCAGTGTTCCCCTCGATGGCCGACTGATAAATCTCCATCAGGCGGGCACAGTTGATGTCTTCCGTATATAAGCTTTCGAAAGATGCTAGGCATAATTTTCATTTTTAATATTTAATTGCAAACAATAAATCTTGTCTGCCACGGGTTTGCCCTGAGGAAATCAATAATGAGTGATTGCATTACACGTTGTGTGCCAACTGTTTGAAATGTAAATACAATAAAACAAGCAAGTTACAGAGATAGTATGAGGCGGAAAAGTAAATAAATTACATTGGAAACTCTTTTAACTCAGGTCTGAATACGGATAACCATCTGATTAGCCAGTTGTTATGTAAGAAGTAAATATTTTAAGGAGGGGGGTATTTTTTTTACTTCTCAGGCAGGTTTGGTATTGCAGGATATTCGGGTATCGTTGGTTCTTTCATGGAAAAGGCAGGCAATTGGAAAAATCTTCGGCATGACTCACAGCGAGAAAAACAACAAGGCGCTTCCGACATCACTGAAAATCATCACGGGCTGAGGTGTGAAGCATCCGTTTGTCCTGCCCGTTGAAGATGTAGATGGACTCGGCAAGGCGTGAGATAGGGGGATGAGAAGCAGCATGGTGAATAGTGAGGTGAGGAATATGTAGAAGAAGTAGATGTTGAGTAAAGTTTTGCTTTGTGTGTTGAATTTTGAATTAAAACCATCCCCCCAAGATAATAAAACTGGGAAGTGACGTGAGAATGGGGGTTCAGGCAGGCAAACCAGCGGGATTCGGTTGTAGTTGCGATCGATTCAGCAATGTCGTCGACACAATCGCTGATGCTGCCGGCGCCGATGGTATAGTCAAGAAAGCGTACTTGTCGCAAGGTTTTCATCCTATAAAAAGCAGTTCAATTACAAAAGCTGCAAAAATCATGAAGCACTATCACGCAGAGCCGCAGCCAAAAGTAGGCGCTTCTAAGCGAGGTCGCTGAGAGATTCAATACACAAAAGCCACAAGTCTCTGGTTTACCCCAAAAAGAGTTTGGTTTTAGCCTTCCTCTGCCTTCCTCTGCGTCTCCGCGTGAGGCCGCCCGTCAGAATTGAGTCTTGCTTCTCTCAATGGCTGCCTGATAAATATCCATCAAAATTGTATAGTTGATATCTTCCGTGTACAGAGTCTCAAACGATTTTCTGGCACCCTTGCCCAATTGTTCCAACTTTCCCGGCGCCTGCCAGGCGTTACGAACGACCGTTAAAAGTGATTGCGGGTTTGCCGCCTCAAACACCACCCCATTGATGCCATGGTTGACGATCGATGGCAACGGCCCCAGGTTTGAGACAGCCGCAGGTGTACCCACAGCAAAGGCCTCGCGCACCACCATCGGAAAACCCTCGAAGCATTCCGAGGGAAGCAGCTGCAGTCGGGCCTGGGCAATCTGACGGATCGTTTCTTTAGCAGAGATCTGGCCGAGGAAGCGGATGGAGGTACCTGCTGCAGCCTTCTCCAGCACTGCCCGCAACGGGCCAGCACCCACAATGAGCAGCTCCGGAGCATCAGATCCCCAGGCAATCCAGGCCTTAACGAGTGTTTGTATTCCTTTTTCCACTGAAAGTCGGCCGGCGAACACGGCATATGCGCCGCGTTCAGCCCACGGAACAACGGTTGGATTCCCGGGGAAGTAATTGGGCTTGACGTAAATCTTCTCGGACGGCAGTCCGGCCGCCGACAGGGTCGTACGCTGAAACTTCGTCAAGGCAATGAAGGCATCTACCTCGTTCTGCCAGGTACCTAAAGCCCGGTGCAAAGCCACATTTGCTGCCAACGGCAGGGTAGCCAGGTGACTGTCCCGGTAACAGCCATTGCGTAGCGCCGGCCGGATCGAGCGGCGATCAAGGCATGCGGTGCAGATTTTACCGGCACGCATCGGGATTCCTGCCGGACAAAACAGACGATAATTGTGCAGTGTCAGCACCCGCGCCGCACGATGACCGATGGCGTGGAAAATTGATGGAGAGAGTAGCGGAAATGAATTGTGGACATGTACAACATGCGGTTCGAAGGACTGCACCACCTGCCGGACCCTGCGGGCGACAAACGGGTTCCAGGGAGTAGCCATTGCCCCTTTCAGAACACCCCAAGCGCCCTGGCTGCGGATCTCGTCGCTGTGGCGAGTAAACTCGATGACGTCATGCCCATGCTGACGCAGCAGCTCCCGCTCCGACTCGTAGACCGCGTTTTCGCCGCTAGGGGCGGTGGAGCCGTAGAAGTTGTGGATCAGGAGAATCTTCATTTCAGGTGCTGGCTCCTTGTGCAATCCCCGACAACCGGAAATAAAACTCGGATTTTAAAGTCATTTTTCTCGGATTTTATATTTACTAAACTCGGAATATACCGTACAGTTTCAACCCTTGGAGGCATGGACATGTTTTTTAAACGGCATATCAAAGCACGGCTCATAGACCTGCTTGATGATTTTCGCATCGTATACCTCACCGGCCCCAGACAGGCGGGAAAA
>JANMSY010000200.1:0-2539 GCA_031389865.1 Anaerolineales bacterium
ACCTATGACTCAATTAAAAATAACTGACGATCTCGATGCTCTTCTCGACGTCCTCCCGCTTGATATCCGCCACTCGGTGGAAAGGGCGAACGATAGCGATAACCTGCTTGAGATCATTCTTGATCTGGGGCGTATTCCCACATCCCGTTTTGTAGACCGTGAGATCAATATTCGCGAAAGCGAAGTGACCCGTGCCGAGATCGATTACGTGGATGAGCGCACGGGTGAATTCGACACGGATAACCGCGCGGGCATCGAGCGCACATTGCACCGTATCTCTGCGATCCGCAACCGTCGGCGAGCGGTGGTGGGGCTCACATTACGCGTGGGCCGTGCTGTCTATGGCACGGTTGATATCATTCAGGACCTCATCGAATCAGGGAAGTCTGTGTTGATCCTTGGCCGGCCCGGTGTCGGCAAGACAACGCTTCTTCGTGAAGCGGCGCGTATTCTCGCAGAAAACAAGCGCGTTGTGGTCGTGGATACGTCGAATGAAATCGGCGGTGACGGCGATGTGCCGCATCCTGCCGTGGGGAAGGCGCGTCGCATGCAAGTGCGCGAACCAACCCAGCAGCATGAAGTGATGATCGAAGCTGTCGAAAATCACAACCCTGAAGTCATCGTCATTGATGAGATCGGACGTGAGCTGGAAGCTCTCGCAGCGCGCACCATTGCTGAACGCGGTGTGCAGCTGATTGGCACCGCGCATGGTCAAACACTCGATAACCTGCTCCTCAACCCCACGTTGAGCGATCTCGTTGGCGGCATCGAAGCGGTCACGTTATCGGATGAGGAAGCGCGTCGACGCGGCACCCAGAAAACGGTCCTGGAAAGACGCGCTCCGCCTACGTTCGATGTCTTGATTGAGATTCAAACTCGTGATCGTTTTACGGTTCACAGCGATATCATGGCATCTGTAGACGCGCTGCTGCGCGGCTACCCAATGCCTCCTGAAGTGCGAACGCGTGACGAAAAGGGCAAGATCCAGATCGAAAAATCGAAGCCTGCTGAAAAATCCAAGCTGGATGCGAAGGAGATAAAAACGCCTCGGCGTGCACGAACATCTGATGCTGTTCCCGAGGAGCCGATCCCAACGCCTCCACCGTTCCGTTTCGAGACCGTGCGCGGCGTCATGCAAACGGTGAGAATATATCCGTATGGTGTGGCGCGTAACCGATTGGTGCAAGCTGCCAAGCGACTGGGAGTGCCCGCGGTGGTAGTGAAAGACCCGAGTGAAGCAGACGCGCTGGTAACCCTGCGAACCTATTATCGTGATCGTCAGCAGACAATTGTGGACGCCGAGAGCCGTGGTGTACCCATTTACGTCCTGCGCTCCACGACAGTTACACAAATGGAACAGTTCCTCGGCGACCTCTTCAATTTGAAGGGCGAGCAGTTCGTTTCCTCTGATGTTGACGCAGTGCGCGATGAAACGCAACAGGCGATCACTGCCGTGCTCAACGGTGAGCGCTGGGTGGATCTGCCGCCTGGCCCGTCGCTTGTGCGAAGACTCCAGCATGAGATGGCGCGCAACGCTGAGCTGGTGAGCCATTCGTATGGTAAGGAACCACGCCGGCATGTGAGGATTTTCAGGGAATAAGATTGTAGAAATGTAGACAGGTAAACAGGTAGACAGGAATTTTGTCTACCTGTTTTTGTTTACGTGTCTGCGTATTTCCTTGTATACTTATCCCATGTTCATCACACTCGAGGGCCCCGAAGGCTCCGGCAAGACATCCCACATCCCTCATCTCGTTGAATATCTCCGTGAAAAGGGGTACAGCGTTTTTCCGACCCGCGAGCCAGGCGGCACATCCATTGGCGAGCAGATCCGTGAAGTGATCCATGACCTGAAGAATGAGGAAATGCACGCCCGCACGGAAACCTTGCTCTATCAGGCTGCGCGCGCCCAGATCGTGGAGCAGGTCATCAAGCCGCGTTTGGCGGAGGGTGGGATCGTCATTTCTGATCGTTACTATGACTCGACCATTGCTTATCAAGGCTATGGTCACCAACAGGACCTCGAACAGGTGCGTGCGCTGGTGAAATATGCAACAGGCGGATTAACTCCCGATCTGACTGTCCTGCTGGATGTTGATGTTGAAGAAGGATTAAGAAGAAAGAAAAAAGATAACGAGTGGAATCGACTGGATGCATATAAGGTTGAATTTCACCAACGCGTCCGCGCAGGATATTTGGAGATGGTCAGGCAGGAGCCAGCTCGCTGGGTGGTCGTGGACGCGGGACAAAAGTGGGATCGTGTGCAGGAGGAATTGAGGCAGGCGATCGTAAGAAAATTGCCGAGCCAGGAAAAAAATGTCGGATAGCAGTTTTCCAGGGGAGTGGCTAAAAGAATGGGTCCTATTTCTTCTCACCACGGAGAACACCGAGTACACGGAGAATTTAGAAGGTTTTCTCTGTGTTCTCCGTGAACTCCGTGGTGAAACTATTGGGCAAGCCCACACAAATATCCACTCTTTTTTTTCAGCCCGGCTGATGTTCGCCAAGTCCCCTGTGTTATACTGAACTTACTGTCACA
>JANMSY010000221.1:0-3170 GCA_031389865.1 Anaerolineales bacterium
ATTTCTTTGTCTTTTGCAATAACCAGAATAGCATTGCTCCAGTGAATATTCCAGTCATGGCCCAGCCGATACTCCCGCCGATAATTCCTTGCTCTGGTAATAAAATACCAGAGAAAATCCCTGCAAAAATATTTACGAGTATCCATAATCCTGAGTAATTAATTTGCCCTCGCAATATAAGCCATTGCAAAACGCCACTTACTCCACCGAAAAGGAACCAAAGCACGAAAAGATTGGGCATTTGCGGCAATTGGAAAAACAATGGCAATACATCATTGCCGGCAGCACCAATGAACATGGCTATTGCACTAGCTGCAAACCAAAAACCAGAATTCTCGATGTATTTGCGAATCGCGAACCATTGCATTAAACCAATGACCGCGCCGAAAGGCATTGAGGCTTTAAAATCACCTATGACCATTTCCCAGGCAATTTCCACATTGGTTTGCTGCTCAGGAAATGGCAGCCTGAAGAAACCCAAAGAATATAGAATCCACAGGATGGTGGTCTGACTGGCTGGATGGCTCTATCGTTTGGAGAGGGGCCTGTCATTAATGCTCTCCTGTATTCTAGCTAGAAAGAAGTTGCCCAACGGTTTGTGTCATCGTCCCTGAGGGCGTTCTTCCCGAGTAGGATACTGGCAGGTGTGTTTCGACAGGCTCAACAACCGTAAGCTAACGACACCAGGTCCCTGAAAACCTGGAAAATGCCCGATGCGGTAAACGAGAATGAATCTGAGCCTTCAGGATCTCTTTACAAAGGTTATTTATTTTGAAGGTTCTTCATCGTTCTTACAGACTCAGCGACCAGTTCTTTCAAAACCTTTTTATCCACATCATCCAGTTTTTTGATATACAAACATCCAACGCTTGTTTTATATTTGCCAAGTTTCTTTAGCAAATCTTTATGTAAATTAAACCCTCCCATAATGTACAGCGTCAGGTTTTGTTTACGAGGGGAGAAGCCTGTCAACAGCCAGTCACCTTCGCGTCCGCTGGCACCTTTGTAGTGATAGCTTCCAAAGCCGACAATGCTTGAGCCCCACATCTTTGGCGTTTCTTTTGTAACTTGTTTCATTAATTTGAGAATCTCAAAACAATCTTCACGCTTTTGTTCATCGGCAACAGAATTGAGAAAACCTTCCACGCTTACATCATTTACCTTCGTCTTTAATTCAGTCTTCTTTGCCATGTCATCCTCCAGATTCTAATGATTATCCGCTAACTTTCTCAAAATTGTTTTCAGCAAATAAACAACCTCTTGCTGATCGGCGAGCCTTTTTAATTGATTCGTTAATCAGTTCCTGCAAAATCTTCTTGTCAATGTCCATAATTTTCTAAACAGTTGATATTCAGTGATAAGCACTCAAAGCGTTCCCGGGGCGTTCTTCCCGAGTGGGATACTGGCAGGTGTGTTTCGACAGGCTCAACAACCAGGCGGGCGCGGACCCTGATTGGGAGCAGTATAAACCCGAAGCCAGAAAAATGCTTGTAAATGGCGACGACTCCCACCTGACCCCACCCAAAGGCAGTCTATTTCGGGAGGATCAAAGGGCATGGTGGCAGACATTGCAGCTGGGAGCGCTCGAGAAGTTGAATTTACAGAGTGATCTGGAGACCTTGCAGTTTGCAGAGAAACAGCTCGTGTGTTTGACGGATGCCATGACCGATATTGCTGCCAAAGACGAACAAGTCAGCAGGCTGATGCACCTGCCAGGCTTTGGAGTGATCGTCGCAGTGACGGTCTGGGCTGCGATCGGAGATATACACCGGTTTACAGAAGCAAAACACTTGGTCGGCTATGCAGGATTGGGCTCCAGAGTACATGACAGTGGCTTGACCACGCGCACAGGTCGGATCACAAAAGCAGGCAGGCGTGATCTGCGGGTTGTGCTGGTCGAAGCCGCACAAGCAGCTGCCAACCACCATCCACATTGGAAAGCGGAACTGGCTCGACTGGAACCTCGGCTGGGACGCAACAAAGCGATCGTTGCCATTGCGCGCAAGTTATTGATTGTCGTTTGGCATGTGCTGACATATCGCAAGACGGACAAATTTGCCGAGCCACAAAAAGTCTCACAGAAGTTGTTGCACTTTGCCTACGATGTGGGCAAAAACAAACGCGCTGGGAAGTCCGGCGCACAATTCGTGCGCCAGCGTTTGGATGATTTACAGATCGGGCAGGATCTCACCAGTATCGAATGGGGTTCTAAGAAACCGATCCCGTTGCCCCCATCGCGAATATTGAAAATAGAAAGGAGCGATGTCCCAAACACATGATAGTGTGAACTCCCAATAGGAGACCCTCGAAAGGGTTTTGCGGGCTCATCGCTCCAAATCAATTATACAACCCTTGTCAACGCTTTTACGCAACCTTGTAAAAGTGGTGGTCGGGTGTTGCTGTTCTTCTTCACTTGCGCCCTGATTTCTTGAGTCCCTTGACTTCCCACATCATCTGTGCGCGGTGTTAGGCGTTTTTGTGTTGGGCAAGATTGTATGACTGAACACGATACCACCACTAACACGCTGGAATTTTCACACATACTTTATGTTAGGGAGTGGGTATAGGGATTATCAATTTTTGGTCAATATAAATTCTGCACTCTGGAACAAGGTTATTTAGTTCAACAATACTCTTTACTGAAACATTGTGTTCAACTGCTATTGATTCGCAAGTATCGCCTTCTTGGACAGTGTAATTAGTGAGTGTGTTGTAGTATGCGAACAAAACCCCGCTTTTATGGAAGCCAATTTGTAGAAATGGGCTATTCATTGAGCCAGAATTTATTTCACCGCGCCATGTGAAAAAATAATTATCCACTTTTCCTCCTTCTTCATATTGTAATGAAGATTGGAGAGAGTCAAAACTGGGGATGATAGTCTTAACATAAATCATCGCTTTAGCTTTTATCTCATCTGGTGACAAAGAAGGTGCGTCAGGAGAGATGTTTGACAAAATCGCTCGTGCGTCAATTTCTACAACTTGATTTGTTTTTGGATTGACTGAGTAAATTCGTCCTTCGCTATCTCGGAAATTTGCAACTTCTAAATCGCCGCTTGGTGAATTAATCATTCCTGTATTTTCCACAAACTCTAAAGGTAATTCAGGTAATTCCAACGATTTACGAATTTGATTTATTGCATCTATCTGTTGGCTTGCCGAATCTTTTA
>JANMSY010000254.1:0-13145 GCA_031389865.1 Anaerolineales bacterium
GTGACTGGGAAGGCGGTGTCAATCATGGGGTATTGTGTGAACATGGGCGTTATCATCCAATGTCTGAATCACGCAAACGCATCACCACCCCGCTGATGAAGAAAAACGGCAAACTCGAAGCAGTCTCCTGGGAAGAGGCGCTGAATGCTGTGGCAGGTAAATTGCAGTCCCTTGCAAATCAAAAAGATGGAATTGCGGCAATTGCATCCACCCGCCTCTCTGCTGAGACCCTGTCCGCATTCAAAGACTTATTTGCTGGCAAATTTCAAAGCCAGCTTGTCACCAGCACTGAAGAGGGTATGCCCACAGCAGCTGTCTCACAATTTGCAGAGAAACAAGGTGCTTTTGAAGGCAAGCTTGATGTTCTGCGCAATGCGGATACTGTTTTGTGCATTGGGGCAAACGTGGGGCGTACTCATATGGTTGCTGGTTTCATGTTCAAGCGCAACATGCCCAAAGGAACACGCCTGATCAATATTGATCCTGAAGAAAATGAACTCGACGAACTGGCGAATCTTAACCTCAAAACCAAACGAGGTTCAGATCTGGCGCTCCTGCATGGACTTCAGGCCATCATTGTCAAAGAAGGACTGGGGCGTACACCCCTGGCAATTCCTGATGCAGACGCACGCATTGAGAATGCCATCAGAGCAACGGGCATCTCACTCGAACAACTTACCCAAACTGTACGTATACTGGCGAACTCCATCACTCCTGTGATCCTGTTTGGCAAAGGCATTACCTCCCAGCGTGATGAACGTCTTATTGAAGAACTCTATCGCCTGGCGGTTCTGGTCGGCGCCGTGGACAGCGAACGTCATGGCTTGATCTCCATCAAAGGAGAATCGAATAGCCTAACCGCAACCTTGCTCGGTCTGGATGCAACCTTCAATCTAAACGGACAACAAGCTGTCTATGCTGCCATTGGAGATGGTTACGTTTCCAAATCACTGATGGAGCGAATTTCCAAAGCGCCCTATCTGGTAGCGCAAGCTTGTTACGAATCCAAACTGACCGAGAAGGCTGATGTTGTTCTGCCTGTCACCATCTGGGCTGAGCAGGAAGGTCACTACATCAATCTGGATGGACGAATGCAAACGGCACAGAAAGCGATAAACGCGCCAGAAAACGTGCGTGATAACCTGGCTGTGTTGAACGAAATTGCGGCACGCACAAAAATGACAATGGAACTCGACTGGCAGAAAGCCATCCTGGCGCGCAAGTCGAGCGTTGCATTGGATTAATGGTGAAGGAGAGTATTTCATGAACAAACCTAAAATTTCTTCTGATTGGATGTGCGGCTGTGCGGGATGTCATATGTCCCTGCTCGATATGGATGAACGCATTTTGAAAATTGTGGAACTGGCGGATCTGCGCTCCACACCGATCACTGATCTGAAAGAACCCGATGAAAGCGGCGTGGATGTTGGAGTGCTGGAAGGCGGCATCAACAACAGCGCCAACGAAGAAGTCGCGCACAAGATGCGAAGCCGTGCCAAGATCCTGGTAGCCTTGGGTGATTGCGCAGTTTTCGGCGGCGTACCGGCCATGCGTAATTTCTGCGGAGTGGAAGCTGCGCTCAAGCGAGCTTATGTGGAAGCAGAGAGTAATGAACCGGGTAGTCAGATCCCAAACGACCCGGAACTGGCGACCATGACCAAAACACGAGCCATCCACGAAGTGGTCCCGGTGGATTTCAACGTACCCGGCTGCCCACCCGATGCGGATGTTATCTTCCATGTCCTTTCTGAACTTGCCCAGGGACGCAAGCCAGAGTTAAAAGACGAATTGTTGCACTGGCATTAGGAGAATTTACAAACCAATGACTACACAAAAAATCACCATCGAACCTGTTACTCGTATTGAAGGTCACGCAAAAGTTACAATTCATATGAAGGAAGATAATACCGTCGACCACGCTTATATGCATGTCAATGAGTTTCGTGGTTTTGAAAAATTCTGCGAAGGACGCTTGTATTTTGAAATGCCCCAAATCACCCCGCGCATCTGTGGCATTTGCCCGGTAAGCCATCATTTGGCCGCGGCAAAAGCGGGCGACGCGCTGACCGGTCAAACCCCGCCCCGCCCCGCCAATCTCCTGCGTGAAATGATGCACATGGGTCAGGTCATCCAAAGCCATGGCATGCATTTCTTTGAACTCGCAGGCCCTGATCTGCTGCTTGGCTTCGATGCCTCCCCGGAAGTACGAAGTGTAGTTGGCTTGATCGGCGCAAATCCTGAATTAACTGTCAAAGCGGTCAGGCTTCGCAAGTTCGGCCAGGAGATCATCAAAACTCTGGGTGGACGAAAACTCCATCCCATTTTTGCCGTACCGGGTGGCGTAAATAAAGCCCTAACCATTGAAGAACGCGATGGTATATTACAAGGCGCGGATGAAGCCATTGCAACCCTGCAGATCGGCTTGCAGATCATGAAAGACTGGGCCGAAAAGAACATGGAGGACATCAATAAGTTCGCCGTGTTCCCAACCGGTTATTTTGGATTAGTCACACCTGAAAATGGATTGGAACTTTATGATGGAGACATCCGCCTGATCAGTCGTGACGGTGTGGAAATGGAACGCTTCCAGGGCGCAAATTATCTGGATTACATTCAGGAACATGTCGAGCCCTGGTCATATCTCAAATTCCCCTTCTACAAGAAGTTGGGATATCCTGATGGCGTTTATCGCGTCGGTCCGCTCGGACGGTTGAACATCGTCGAAAAAATTGATACGCCGCTGGCAAATGCCGAACTTAAGATCTTCAAGAGTCTGAACAATGGTAAGCCGGTGGAAAACACCTTGTACTATCATTATGCCCGTTTGATTGAAGCTCTTTATGCGGCTGAACGCGCCTGCGTCTTGTGCGAGGACCCAGATATTCTCAGCACCGACATTCTCAACACTCGTAAGAACTATACAGGACATGGCGTGGGCATTCTCGAAGCCCCGCGCGGAACCCTGATCCATGATTACACAGCGGATGAAGATGGAAAACTGCTCAAGGTGAATCTGATCGTCTCCACGGGTCACAATAATTGGGCTATGAGCAACGCAGTTGACAGCGTGGCAAAAACTTACGTCAAAGGACCGGAGATTCATGAAGGCATGTTGAACCGAGTCGAAGCCGCTATCCGCGCCTATGACCCTTGTCTTTCGTGCTCAACCCATGCAGTTGGACAAATGCCCATCCAGGTTGACATCGTCGCCTCGGATGGCACACTGGTCAAGACCTTAAAACGAGACTAGAATAATTTCGCCAACAGACTGTAAACACTTTAGAAAAACCGTCGTTCGCCGTTATCCCGATCAAATCAAAGGAGCACAACCATGACGACAGTTCGAAAGCTACTTGATGAAAAACCTGAAGCAAAGATTTATACGATTCCATCCGACGCAACCGTCCTGGATGCACTACAAGTGATGGCTGAGGGAAATACGGGCGCGGTACTGGTAACAGAAAACGAGAAAATCGTCGGCATCTTCACCGAACGCGACTATGCACGCCAGGGTGAAGTAAAAGGCAGGTATGCAAAAGATACCAATGTTGGTGAATTGATGACTAAGCAGATGGTCATGGTCAAACCTGAAACCACTCTGGAGGAATGTGCCGAACTGATGGGCAAATATCATGTGCGCCACCTGCCAGTGCTCGAAAAAGATCGCGTGGTTGGCATTGTCTCCATCCGCCGACTGGCTGAGGCCCTGCTCCAGCAACAGCAAGGCACAATTGTCAAATTGGAAAGCTATATCCTCGGAAGCGGCTACGGCGAGTAACTTTTCAAGGAATATTGCAATCTCCGAAACTCGAAAGCCAAATCTGGCGGACCAGATCATGAGGGTGTCGGCATTCCTTGTGTCTGGTCTGTTTCTTTAAAGGTATAAAACTTGAAAAAACTATTGCTTATCGGATATGGAAACCCAGACCGCGAGGATGACGGCGTTGCATGGCATATTTTGCACAGACTTACAACAAGGCTTGGCCTGGTTTCACCTGAATCCTATGAAGATGAGTTTCCAGAATTCGCGTCAATTGATTTTGCTTTTTACCTGCAATTAACTCCGGAGATGGCTGAGGAAATTGCATTCTACGATTATATATGCTTCATCGATGCGCATACCGGCAGCATACCGGAGCCCGTACGCCTGATCAACATGGAGAGTGAGTTCCAACGCTCTCCGTTCACCCATCATCTTACACCGCAGTCACTTCTTTCGCTCTGTGAAACAATTTATGGAAAAAAGCCTGAAGCGGTCCTGCTTTCCGTGCTTGGCTATCGTTTCCTTTTTTCGCGGCAACTTTCTGAAGAAACTGCCAGGCTTGTGCCTCAAGCTGTTGAGTTGATCTGGGATTGGATGAATGCCAGGAACATATTGGAATAAATCCCGGCCTCAGGCATCCTGTGCAATGTACAATAGAACCCATGCATGAATTATCCATAACCGAATCTTTATTAAAGATTTCACTACAGCACGCAGAAAAGGCGCACGCCAAACGCGTCACGGATCTGCACATTGTCATCGGTGACCTTGCCAGTATGGTCGACGACTCGATCCAGTTTTATTGGGAGATCATTGCCAAAGATACAATCGCTGAGCAGGCAACCTTGCATTTCCGCCGCCTGCCAGCCGAATTGCAATGCATGACTTGTTTTGAGAAATATCCTCCCACCGACAGGGAATTGGTTTGCCCCAAGTGCAGTGGGGTTCGCGCAAGGATCATTACAGGCGAAGAATTCTTTCTTGAATCCATTGATGTGGAATAATTTTACCCAGTACAAGTGACATAATGTTTTATCCGTATGGAGTAAGGAGCCGCAAATGACCCAAAATATCACCGTGATCGAAAACATCCTCAACGCCAATGACAGGCTGGCAGAGGAGAATTACGCCCGCCTGGAAGCTGCAGGCGTTTTCTCCATCAATATCCTTGCTTCGCCTGGGGCAGGCAAGACTTCGCTTATCGAGCAAACCCTGCCGCGCCTCAAGGGTAAATTGCGTGTGGCAGCCATTGATGGGGACATTGCCACTTCGATCGATTCTGACCGGGCCGCGGCAGCGGGAGCGCTTGCCGCCATCCAGATCAACACGGGCGGAGATTGTCATCTCGATGCTGTCATGTTACATGGCGCACTCGATAAACTTGACCTCACACAATTTGACCTGCTTATTGTCGAAAACGTCGGCAACCTGGTCTGCCCGGCCAACTTCAAGCTTGGCACACACAAGACCATACTGGTCGCGTCCGTTCCTGAAGGTGACGACAAACCGTATAAATATCCGGGTACCTATCGCGGCGTGGATGTACTGGTCATCAACAAGATCGATCTCCTGCCCTACGTCAACTTCAAAATGGATTACTTCGAGCGCGGCGTGCAGGTTCTCAACCCCGGCGTTACAGCCTTCCGCACATCCTGTACTACCGGTGAAGGTCTTGATGCCTGGGTGGATTGGCTCATCGAAAACGCGAAACGCTACCGCTTGTCTCAGCAATAAGCTAACTTTTGCCGGGATTTGCAGGTTGAAATTCAAATATGAATTAAGGAAATTATGCGGCACTATGTAATGCAAGGATTGCGCGTCCATATTACAGGCATCGTTCAAGGGGTCGGGTTCCGACCCTTTGTTTATAACCTTGCCACACGCCTCGACCTCAAAGGCTGGGTGAAAAATACGTCTGCAGGTGTTGAAATGGAAGTGGATGGGGATCAAGAATCCCTGGATTTATTCCTTAAACAATTGCGGGATGAAGCTCCAGCTCTTTCCCACATAGACGAATTCTCCGCTTTCTTCCACGCCGCAAATGGTTTCCATTCATTTGAAATTCTCCACTCTGAATCAGTGGAAGGCGCCTTCCAGCCCATTTCCCCGGATGTTTCCATCTGTCCCGATTGTCTGCGTGAACTCTTTAATCCAGATGACCGCCGCTACCATTATCCGTTCATCAACTGCACCAACTGTGGACCGCGATTCACCATCATCAAAGACATTCCATACGACAGACCGAAGACAACGATGGCAGGCTTCGCTTTATGTCCCGATTGCGAACGCGAATACAAGGACCCATCCGATAGACGCTTCCACGCCCAGCCCGTAGCATGTCGCGTGTGCGGACCGCACGTTTGGTTAGTGGATGGTAGTGACGAGTTTCGTCGTCCGAAGGCGACGAAAGTCGTCACTACTGAGAATAATGAAGAAGCAATTCAAGAAACCCAACGCCTTCTCGCCGAAGGAAAAATCATCGCCATAAAAGGTCTCGGTGGATTCCACCTTGCCTGTGACGCAACGAATGCCCGGGCTGTACAAGAATTGCGAAATCGCAAACTGCGCGTGGACAAACCTTTTGCAATAATGATGTCCAACATCGAAACAGTTGAGCAACACTGCCTGGTCAGCGATGCAGAACGCGAACTTCTTTCATCCACAGCGCGGCCCATCGTTTTGCTCAAACGAAAACCTGAATCAACCATAGTAGAAGAAGTCTCGCCCAAGCAAGATTGGCTTGGTGTAATGCTGCCGTATACACCGTTACATTACCTGCTCTTTGCAAGTCCAGACGTTGAACGTTTAACGTTTAACGTTCGACCCCTGGTTATGACCAGCGGGAATCTGTCTGAAGAACCAATTGCGACAGACAACGACGAAGCGCGTGAAAGATTATCCAAACTTGCCGATGCCTTTCTACTGCACAACCGCGATATTCATATCCGCTGTGATGATTCAGTAGTGCGTGTTTTCAAAGAAAATCGGCAATCGGCAATCAACACTCAAAAATTTATCTACCCCATTCGCCGTTCACGCGGCTACTCCCCTTTTCCCGTCAAACTCCCATTTGATCCACCGCAGGTATTGGCAGCCGGCTCGGAATTAAAGAATACGTTTTGCATCACGAACAAAAATTATGCCTTCCTCAGTCATCATGTCGGGGATATGGAAAACTATGAAACTTTGAAATCGTACGAACAAGGTATAGGACACTTTGAGAAATTGTTTCGCGTAAAGCCCGAAGCCATTGCCTATGATCTGCATCCCAATTATCTGGCGACACGTTATGCGTTGGAGCGCGCTGAGCGCGAAAATATTCCGGCAATGGGTGTCCAGCATCACCATGCCCACGTCGCGGCCTGCATGGCCGAGCATGGACTGGGCGGTACACATCCCACAATTGGCGTGGCATTTGATGGTACAGGCTACGGCGAAGATGGCGCGATTTGGGGTGGCGAGGTCTTGATTGCGGATTACCAGTCCTATCAGAGAAAATATCATCTCGATTATTTCCCCTTGCCTGGTGGGGATGCAGCGATCAAAAAACCTGCGCGGACAGCGCTGGCGCTGCTTTGGTCTCTGGGTCTGGAATGGGATGAAAGACTGGATCCGGTTGTTGAATTCTGCGCTGAAGATCAAGTCACCCTGCGCGCCCAATTGGAGAAGAAGATCAACACACCGCTGACGTCTTCCATGGGAAGGTTGTTCGATGCGGCGGCGGCGCTGGCGGGTGTGCGTCAAAAGGTCAACTATGAGGGGCAGGCAGCCATTGAGTTCGAAGCACTGGCAGATCCTGTTGAGGCGGGAAAGTATTCATTCGGACTGAATCAGGACAAGGTCGAGGTGCGAAGCGTTGTTGAGGCGCTGATAAAAGATGTAATGGCGGGAGTCCACGTCTCGAAAATATCCGCCAAATTCCATAATGGTCTGGCCGAGTCTGTGCTGGAAATTTGTCTGAAAATAAAGTCCGAAGCGGGAATTAACGAGGTGGTTTTGTCTGGTGGAGTCTGGCAGAATATCACCCTATTAGGACGAACTTTGTCACTTTTGAATAAAGATGGTTTCAGGGTATACATACATCGAGAAGTTCCGACGAATGATGGCGGCCTATCGTTAGGACAAGCCATGATCGTAGGGACAAGAATGCGAGGATAAAATGTGTCTGGGTGTACCAGGGAAGATCGTTGAAACGTATGAAAATGGTGGACTGCTTATGGCAAAAGTGGATTTTGGTGGAGTCTTCCGAGAAGCCTGCCTGAGTTTTGTGCCCGAAGCACAGGCAGGCGAATATTGTATTATCCATGTGGGATTTGCCATCAGTATATTAAGTGAATCGGAAGCCATGGAAACCCTGGATCTGTTGAAACAGATCGGCAGTTTTGAAGAAGAAATCGGGGCAGGGTGATTTTGTGATATGAAATACATTGATGAATACCGCAGTGCCCCACTTGTCAAAGGCGTGATCGAAGAGATCCGCCGCACTTTGACGCGTCCGTGGATATTGATGGAAATCTGTGGAGGACAGACTCATGCCATCGTTCGTCATGGCATTGATCAGTTGCTCCCGCTTGAAATTGAATTGGTCCATGGGCCAGGCTGCCCGGTGTGCGTGACGCCGCTGGAATTGATCGATAAAGCCCTCGAGATCGCGTCACAGCCAAATGTGATCTTCTGTTCGTATGGTGACATGCTGCGTGTGCCCGGGTCGGGACGCGACCTCTTCTCGGTCAAAGCACAGGGTGGGGATGTGCGCGTGGTCTATTCGCCGCTGGATGCTGTGGCGCTTGCAAAGAAAAACCCTGATAAGCAGGTTGTATTTTTTGCAATTGGCTTTGAAACAACCGCTCCGCCGAATGTCATGAGCGTGCTCCACGCCCAACAACTCGGGCTGACAAATTACTCAGTACTGGTTTCGCATGTACGCGTGCCACCGGCCATGAAAGCCATTTTAAGTTCGCCGCATAATCGTGTTCAGGGATTTTTATTGGCGGGTCATGTTAATGCGGTGATGGGGTACCATGAATATCCCCCTTTGCTGGAAGAGTTCCAGATCCCGATGGCCGTGACAGGCTTTGAGCCGCTTGACATTGTGCAGGGAATTTTGATGACTGTCCAATTACTCGAGGCAGGCAAAGTTGAGATTGCAAACGCCTATCAACGCGCGGTAACTTTTGAGGGTTTGCGCCCTGCACAGGATGCCATTCATCAGGTCTTCATGGAATGTGACCGCACCTGGCGCGGCATAGGCATGATCCCTATGAGCGGCTGGTGCCTGCGTCCTGAGTTTGACATGTTCAATGCCGAGAAACGCTTCGATGTAGGTATGATCAACACAAAAGAATCTTCATTGTGCATTGCAGGTCAAATTTTGCAGGGATTGAAAAAGCCTCATGATTGCCCCGCTTTTGGCAGGGAATGCACGACCGAGAATCCGCTTGGCGCGACCATGGTTTCTTCTGAAGGTGCGTGCGCGGCATATTATAAGTATGGGCGATGATTGGAATCCGCAAGTTCCACTTGCGGGGTTAAGGTAAATTATGTCTCAAGCTACAGTTAATATCGAAGGCGCGGTCTGCGCGCCGCCATTAATTCACAACGAACAAATCGTAATGGGACACGGCGCGGGCGGACGCATGAGTCACCAGTTGATCCAAAAAGCGTTCATGCCCGCTTTTGACAATCCGGCATTGCGTGCGGGTGATGATGCGGCGCGACTCGATTCTGACCTTCACCAAAATCTCGCGATTAGCACTGATTCCCACGTGGTTTTTCCACTCTTCTTCCCTGGCGGAGATATTGGCAGGCTGGCGGTGTGCGGTACGGTCAACGATGTTGCCATGCTTGGAGCAAATCCACTTTACTTAACTGCTGGATTTATTCTTGAAGAAGGTCTGCCCATGGAAACGCTCCAGCGCGTGGCCGCTTCGATGAAAGCTGCCGCCGATGAAGCGGGTGTGCAAATCGTTGCTGGCGATACCAAGGTTGTACAAAAAGGCAAAGCCGACGGGCTGTATATCACCACTGCTGGTGTGGGCGTGATACGAACGGGTCTAACTGTTGGCGGGGCGCAAGCCAAAGTCGGTGATGTCATTATTCTTTCCGGCTCGATTGGAGATCATGGCATTGCAGTGCTGGGCGCACGCGGTGAACTGGGGTTTCAGTCCACGATTCAAAGCGACGTGGCACCACTCAATCACTTGATCGATGCCATGCTCAATGCAAGCAACAACGTTCATGTTTTACGTGATCCAACACGCGGCGGATTGGCAACCACTCTCAACGAAATAGCGGCCCAATCCAATGTGAGCATTTTGCTGGATGAAGAAACGATTCCCGTTCACCCGGAAGTACGCGCGGCTTGCGAAATGCTTGGATTCGATCCGTTATATATTGCAAACGAAGGCAAAGTGATGGCAATGGTTGCTCGCGCCGATGCCGGGTCAGTGCTGCATGCCATGCGCGCCACGCGTTATGGTGAGAATGCCGTCATCATTGGTGAAGTCACCGCCGATCCACGCGGACGTGTTCTGCTCACGACAACGCTGGGTACCACACGAATCGTGGATATGCTGGCAGGCGAGATGCTGCCAAGAATTTGCTAACACTTACCATGTCGAGCTTGACTCCGTTGTCAAGATTCCTGAATATAAGACCACAGCAGCAAAGGTTGAATTGGTTTAATCATAAATAACTGAAGTTCTGAGGCGGGCAAAGAAAACCTTTGCCCGCTATTTGTTTGATACAATGCAACAAAGAGAGGCAGCATGGTCAGACTCGTAAAAATGCAACAGGAAGATTTCGAACCCTATCTTGAACGTGGTATTCGCGAGTATGCAGAGGACCACGTTCGAAACGGCAACTGGACTGCAGAAGAATCACTGGAAAGATCGCGAAAGGAATTTCAAGAGCTGCTGCCCGATGGTGTCAATTCCAGGGATCAATTCCTGTATTCCATTGTGGGTGAGAAAAACAACAACCAGATTGGCTTACTATGGGTTCAGATCAAAGATCAGAAGGCGTTCATTTATGATTTCATCGTTGACGAATCATTTCGCGGCAAAGGCTACGGTAAACAGGCACTGCACGCCATGGATGAGATACTCAAATCCATGAGCGTCGAATCGGTTGGTCTACACGTATTCGGTGACAACGTTACAGCACAGGAGCTTTACAGGAAAATGGGTTTTGAGATCACTGGAATGCATATGAAAAAGAGGTTTAACCCGTAAAGTTACAAAACACAAATAGAAGTGTAAGTATTACAGGTAGTGACAAACTCATTACCCGTTATTCATATACCGTTTCATTTGGTAGAATTCCCCATATGTTGCATCATACTCACCACCTGGTACGCTTTACAGTTTGCATGATTCTGCTTTCCTCCTGTACAACCGCAAACCCAACAGATGTATATCCCACCTACGATCCCTTCGCACCTGTACACGGGACAAATATAGCGCCTCCTGCCGCAGTCCAGAACGGGGAAATCGTGGTTGCCACCCAGTCACCTGCGGGTCCTACGCCCACGCGTGCCGACCTCTCGGTTATTGTTCCGACGCTCCCGCCCTACGCGATATTTACGACACCCACACCTGATCAGCCACACGCGCTGCCGTCACCACGCGAATTGGTTGAACTATATATCGTCCAGGCGGGCGATACGCTTGGCAGTATTGCGCAGGGATATGGGATTTCCCTGGATGCGCTGATGCAGGCCAATGGGTTGAATGAAGCAAGCGTCCTTTTTGTTGGCATGACGCTGAATATCCCGCCGGTCGAAACCGATCCGAATCCTGGCTCGGCATTCAAGATCATTCCAGATTCAGAACTGGTATATGGTCCTGCCAGTGTGCAATTCGATATTGATGCGTACCTGCAAAGTAAGGGCGGTTATCTTGCCAGTTATATGCAGGATGTAGACGGTGAAACCGTGAGTGGATCGCAGATCATCGAACGCATCGCGCAAAGCTACTCGGTCAATCCTCGTTTGTTGATCGCGCTTCTTGAATACAAAAGCCAGTGGGTCACGAACCCGGTGCCATCCAATATGGATTATCCGATGGGCCATTACGAGGACTATTATGCGGGTCTCTACAGGCAGCTGGCATGGACAGCCAATCATCTAAACCGTGGTTATTACCTGTGGCGCGTGAACGCACTTTCCACGCTTGCCTTGAGCGATGGAGCCAATGTCCCCATGGATGCAACCATCAACGCCGGGACGGCAGCCCTGCAATATTTTCTGGCCCAATACAATAATCGTTCCGTCTGGGATCTGGACGTCAGCGAGTTTGGATTCTTCCTCACCTATAACCTGCTTTTCGGCTATCCCTTCCAGTATGAGATCGCATCATTGCTACCAGCGAACCTGATCCAGCCTTCCATGCAGTTACCATTCGAACGCGGAGCCACCTGGTCATACACCGGCGGTCCGCATGGGGGTTGGGATGCAGGCTCAGCATGGGCAGCGCTCGATTTTGCTCCTCCCGGTGAAGGCGGCGGCTGTCAAACTGATCCAGCCTGGGTGGTGGCTGTTGCAGACGGATTCATCGTACGCGCCGAGAACGGCGCGGTGATCCAGGATCTGGACAATGATGGATACGAACAGACGGGCTGGACAGTCCTATACATGCATGTTGCTGCAAGCGAACGCGTAGAGCCAAACACCTACATCTACGCCGGAGATCGAATCGGTCATCCTTCCTGTGAAGGCGGCGTATCAAACGCCACGCATCTCCATATGGCGCGGCGCTATAACGGCGAATGGATCCCTGCCGACGGCAATCTTCCCTTCATACTGGATGGCTGGGTCTCGAGCGGCAACGGCGTTGAATATGACGGGTACCTGACGAAGGATTTAACCGTTATCGAGGCGTGGGAGGGAGTGCGGGAGGAACTGAATCAGGTTTCCCGGTGACACGCGAGAATACGCGCAGAACGACTACCAGGCGTAGGCAAAGCGCATTCTTCAGCTGCGCTTCCATTCGGTCACACCGAATCAATACAGGTATAATTCCCTACACGGACGAATCGTGAAACGAATCCTGGGCCTTTTTATTGCTATCTCCTTCATAACTTCTTCATGCGTTGGTAATGCGTCGCTATGGGGTCAATATGCCACCCCAACTCCCCAGGGTCGGATGATTACGCCGACGGCCTCGCCTGCGCCTGCGCCAGCGGTATTTGTAACAGAGACCCCCACAGCCCTCAGTCTGTCTGTACCGGAAGTCACACCAAACCCTCTGTCCATCCCAACTGCCACGCATGAGGCATTTGTAACACAGGAGGTTGCATCACCCCTTGTGGATAGTACGCCAGCCAGCATCACCAGTGGTCCCACCCTGTTGTATTACGCTCAAAGCGGAGACTGGCTCCCGGC
>JANMSY010000256.1:0-9756 GCA_031389865.1 Anaerolineales bacterium
TATTCAGGAAACCATCTTTACTAACCCCTTAAATTCTTTCAATAAAAGAGCCTCCTCATAAGAGAAGGCTTTTTGGATGGCATCAATTTGCTGAGTTCATCGAAGCGACGTGCTAAAACTCGTCCTCTTCCTCTTCCCACAAGTCATCATCCTCTTCGTCCGCATCGTCATCTTCCCATTCTTCGCTTTCTTCCTCGTCCCAGGCCTCTGCAGCGACAACTCCATCGGTAGGCGAGTAGGTTGCGCAACCCGTGTCGGGATCGATTTCAACCGCGGCCGCACTGCAATAACCTTCGTCCAAGAACACGCAATCCAAGTAACGACATTTTATTCGGGGCATTCAAATCCTCCTGGAATTAGGGCTGCCTGATTAAACGTATGACAGAAATGATGAATAGGACGCTCATCACAGCTTGTGATGTTAAACAGAACGGGCAATAGGCTTTGATCAGGGCAACTTCCACATAGATCAAATACAGCGTAAAAAGAAACCCTACCAGCGATATTCCGAAGAATATCATCGTTCCATTTTCCTGGAAAAAACCAGATCTCTCTTCAAGGAAAAGCAGTGCAAGGATTGCGGCATATCCGACCACACCTAATACCGCCACCGGGATCCCATTGACTTCAGAGTAGCGACTTGCATTCACTTCTGAACAGCCGCTCGAGCCCACGCACATGGCTTCATTGCTGGTCGCTTTGTAAATGGTCATATAAATGGAAACCAACAAGCCCATGACTGAAAGTGCGACGGTGATTTGTTTTAAACGTTTGTCCATTGTGTCCTCAGAGCAACCAGGCTGTTACTTCCTGACCAGCAGGCACGCATTTTACACCCGCGGGGATAATAAGTAAAGCATTTGCCTGTACGAGTGAATGCAGGTTGCCCGATCCCTGATGTCCTGTGAGACGTCCTGTCAGGACGCCGTTTTCTTCATGGATTTCCGCGCGCAGATAACTCTCACGGCCATCCGAATCGATTTGATCCACAATCCTCACGCGGACCGATTGCCTGCCTCTGCTCAACGAGCCGCTCAATCGCTGAATGGTGGGACGCACAAAGACTTCAAACCCCACAAATGCTGAAACAGGATTACCCGGCAAGCCAATGAATGGAATGTTCTTGTAGTTCCCAAAGACGACAGGTTTGCCGGGCCGCATGTTGACGCGCCAGAAATCCATTTTGCCGTTCGACTCTATCACCTCTTTTACATAATCAAACGCCCCCACGCTGACTCCTGCGGACGAGAGGAGCAAGTCGACGCGCAGGTACACGGCTCTTTCGAATAATGTTTGCACAGAGTCGAAATTATCTTTTGCCACGCCCAGCCGAATCACTTCTGCATGGGCGCTTTCGATCAGGGCCGCAATGGTATAGGAATTTGAGTCGCGTATCTTGCCTTTTTCGAGTGGTGCATCAACACCGATCAATTCGTCGCCGGAAGACAGTAATGCAACTCTTGGTCTTTTAAAAACGTTGACCCGGGAAACTCCAAGCATGGCAAGCAATCCCAGATCCTGTGGTTTGAGTTGCCTGCCCACATGCAAAACAACATCGCCGGCACGAACGTCCAGGCCGCGCAGGCGCACGTTATCGCCAGCCTGTACTGTCTTGAATATCTGAACTTCGTCTGGAGCAGCCGTCCCCGCGTTGCGATTTTCAAAATTGGTATCCTCGACGGGCACGACAGAGTCTGCGCCTTCAGGCATCTGCGCGCCCGTCATGATGCGAGCTGCTTCACCTGATCCAACGAAAATGGTTGGGGAATATCCTGCGGGAATATCGGCAACCACGCGCAGGCTGCGTGGAAAATCGGGCGCGGCATCCATCACATTCGCGGCGCGCAGGGCAAACCCATCCATGGAAGAGTTGTTGAAGAGGGGCAGGTCATCTGCCGCGCGGATATCCTGTGCAAGGACGCGGTTGGAAGAATCCGCTAACGGCAGTGTTTCGGTTTTGACGGGCTGAAAACTGGAAAGGATGCGCTCGCGCGCGTCATCTACGCTGAGCAATGACATAATTTTCTCAAGGCGGCGACATTATATCAGACCCCCGCCGCATCTGGCATCAATTAGACGACTGGTCAGCCTGGTTTTTTTCGCTGTGCTTCCAGAACGTTTGGCAGGCTTTCAATACGTGTGAGCACGCGGCTGAGTTGCGCAATGTCGCGCACTTCCACAACAAGTTTTAGATCCGCGAGGGTTTGATTGAAATTTACTGACACGTCCGCGATGTTGACACCTTCGCTTTGAAGCAATGTGGAGATGTCTCCCATTAATCCCTGGCGGTCATACGCCCTGACGGTGATCGGCACCGGGAATGTGTGTTCCACTTTGCCCCAACCTACCTGTAGAAAACGTTCCTGGTCCTTGCGGTGCAGAATGTTGGGACAATCCTGGCGATGAATGGTGGCGCCGCGACCGCGTGTAATGTAGCCCACAATTTGATCGCCCGGCATGGGGGTGCAGCAACGCGCGATCGTGGATAGCAGACCTTTTAATCCCACTACTTCAACAGCATCCGTGGAATGCTTGGCATCCTGCCCCTGGGCTGTGACCACAAGGATATCGGCTGATTCTTCGGTTTCCGCAATCTGTCGGATGACCTTATTGACGGACAGATCACCGCAGCCGATGGCGATATACATCTCATCCGGGGTTTTGAACCCCATTTCACGCCCCATCTTTTCGAAGTTCATGACGGGGATGCCAAGCCTTTGTACTTCACGTTCCAGAGTAGCGCGTCCCTGCGCCAGATTCTGTTCATCCTCCTGCTTTTTAAACCAGGCTTTGATCTTGGAGCGGGCGCGCTGGGTTTTTACCAGGCCAAGATTGGAGTTAAGCCAATCGCGGCTTGGACCCCCACGCTTGGCGGTCAGGATTTCGACCTGATCCCCAGTTTTCAAGTCCTGATACAACGGTACAAGTTTTCCGTTCACTCGGGCGCCGCGACAGCGGTGGCCAATATCGGTGTGGACGTGGTAGGCAAAGTCGATCGGCGTGGAGCCGGCAGCAAGGTCAATGATGTCACCGCGCGGGGTGAAGACATACACGCGGTCCTGGAACACATCCGATTTCATACCTTCCACGAACTCCTGGGCGTCGTTCACATCTGAACGCCATTCCATCATGTTGCGCAGCCAGTTGATGCGCTGTTCGTAGGATTTGTCGCGGTGCGAACCTTCCTTGTAACGCCAGTGTGCGGCGATTCCATATTCCGCATTCTGGTGCATCTCGGATGTGCGGATCTGTACTTCCAAAGGACGCTTATCGTCATAAATGACAGCGGTGTGGAGCGATTGATAAAAGTTATCTTTGGGGGCTGCGATGTAATCGTCAAACTCGCCGGGGATGGGACGCCAGTGCGTGTGGATCACGCCCAACGCAGCATAACAGGATGGTATATCCTGAACGATCAGCCGGACGGCGCGCACATCACGTACCAGGTCAAAGGGTTTGCCCTTTTGAGTCATCTTTTTGAAGATGGAGTAGATGTGCTTGGGGCGACCGCTGATCTCCACCTTGATGTTGTTGTCTGTCAGAAGCTTAACAAGATTCTCCTTGATCGTTTCGATCTGTGCTTCACGGTCTGGGCGGCGTTCCTGTAGTTGTTCGGCAATTTCCTTGTACTTTTCCGGGTTGACGTAGCGAAAACCCAGATCTTCCAATTCCCATTTGATCTGCCAGATGCCGAGACGGTTTGCCAGTGGCGCAAAGATATCGAGTGTTTCCTTGGCGATCCGTTTGCGCTTGTGCTCGGGCATCGCACCCAGTGTACGCATGTTGTGCAGGCGGTCTGCCAGTTTTATCAGCACCACACGCACATCGTCGCCCATGGCGAGGAATGTTTTACGCAAGGTCTCCGAGACCAGGTCCTGCTTTCGTCCGAGCGTGTTGTTTCCGTTGCCATACACATTATCGGTGAGTGATGCTTCCATGGCATCCTCCCCATTCGAATTTTCGGCATGCTGATCATCGCGCGAGACGCGTGGCAGGTTGGTAAGTTTGGTCACTCCATCCACGAGGGTGCCTATCGTATCGCCGAAATCACGGCGTACATCGTTGAGCGTGATCGGCGTATCTTCGACGGTATCGTGGAGCAGACCCGCTGCGATCACTTCGGGTGGCACTCGCATGTCTGCCAGAATGCTGGCGACCGCGAGACAATGATTGATGTAAGGCTCCCCCGAGTTACGTTTCTGGTCGCGATGCGCTTCCTCCGCCACTCGGTAGGCGCGCTGAACCAGCTCGCGGTCAGCAAGCGTATACTGGTCAGGTAACTGCTCTAATAGCCTTTCGAGCGGAATGGCGGTTTTTGATGATTTCATATTAAGTATTTTACTACGTGCAGAGGACAATATTGAAAAGCCTGTCTTGCTGACAGGCTTTTTGTGGTTGTTTGAGTACCTGGCTAAAGTGTCTTTAGCAGTGCCTGCCGGCTATTCCTCAGGCGGTCAGAAATGATCTGGGTAATCCGCAGCATAACCTTAAATCCGGTTTCAGGATATTTTTCGAGGGTATTCAGGAATTTCGAGGAGGGGATGACGATCAGCTCGGTATCTTCTTCGCAAAAAGCGGATGCCGTGTAGAAGTTTGGAGATACCACACCCGACCATCCAAGCGTCTGGTGTGGACGGTTGACAAATGAGACGGTAACGGAATCAGGCCGTGATGTCAGGTTGACCCGCAGGGCGATGCTTCCATTTATGAGCAGGTGCAATTTGTCTGCTTTTTCACCTTCCCGGAAGACAAGGTCACCCCTGGTAACGTTGACTGTTTCGCAGAACGTGGCGATTTCATCCAGGGCCTCTTCTGAAGCATTCTCAAACAGATCAAACTCTGAAAGGAATTTTGATGTAATCATGATGTCCTCCAGCGCGGTAAAATCCTGTAGACCAGTATAGCATGGATGGCAAAGTGACCGCTGTAAATAACGTTACCCGTTTCCTCGATTCCCGCAAGGTTGCCTATCAGGCCTATGAAACCCCAACCGGGAAGTTGGGCGCTCTGGAAACGGCCAGGTTTCTCGACGTTCAGCCTGAGACTGTTTTCAAAACGATTGTCGTCACGCGCGATAAACCCAGGAAACCATTACTGGCGGTTGTGCCCGGTCCCCGCACTGTTGATTTAAAACTGCTGGCCGCGGCCTTGGGCGAGAAAAAGGTCTATCTGCCAACCGAGCGCGAAGCCGAACAGTTGACTGGCTTGCAGGCAGGCGGGATTTCACCGCTTGCATTGATCAAGAAGGGTTTTCAAGTCGTGATCGATGTTTCGGCACAGAATTTTTCAGAGATCCATGTGTCAGGAGGCCAGAGGGGACTCAATGTCAGATTGGCTGTGGCTGATCTGATCAAGTTAACAAATGGGCGTTTGGCGTCGATCTGTTACGAGTCGAACTCGCCAGCCAACTCATCATTGACCCAGACCGAATAATGTCCACTTGGGAATGTGCCCAGGTCAATATATTCCTGGAAGGGTTTAAGCACCTGCGTGCACAGCAGGTTTGGGTCGACAACCGTGTAGACATCCACATCGATCTTATTGTCTGCGTTGGGGTCACTGATTTCAGCACGAAGTTGGTGGCAGGGGGTCGGTAAATTCCCACTTAAGCCCAGTGAGATTTGGGGTGGATAGCTTTCACGGATGAGCAAGCCCGATTCTTCTATAAAGACATTTCCACGAGTGAGTTTAGAATCATCAGGTTGAGGAGCGAGCGGGTTTTCCATGGGTTCGTTTGTCGTTGGATCATCCTGCGGCGGACTGGTCACGGCCATATCAGGCGGGACTGTACCTGGCTCAGGAGATGGTTGCTGGCTGGGGGCACAGGACACTAGTAGGATCACAATAAGCAACAGGAATATTTTGTATCTCATTTTACCTCTGGTAACTGTATATACGGGACGTGAAGCTGGTGTGGTTTGTTCCCTATTAAACAAATAAGAGGCGAGTTGACCACAACTCGCCTCCCGTGGCTGCTTAAAAATTTGTTAGGGTCCTACAAATTTGAGCATATTTGCACTGACCTCAAAAGTCCATTTATCAGTGTTGTTGATGCAGCCGGAGCCGCCTGTATTCACTCCTATCTGCGGGTCAGTACTCCATGCCCACAAGTTGTAACAGCCTTGTACTAAATCTGTGATCACAACATCACTTGACTTGGAAATGTTATAAGACCTGTAACCACATTCTCCCTGCCCTGCTGTTTCATTCAGGTACACGGAAACAGTGATCGGGGCCTTGGTCAGATTGACGATACGGATGATTGTTTCCCTGCCCTTTGGTGCAGAGAGCACCCTTGTTGCACACGGATCAGCGGTAGCTCCACCAGCGGGGGCACCACCAATTGGAGCTGTAGTTGCCGTTACCTCGAGTGTAGGCAGCTCCACCGGAGTCTCCGTTGGCAGGGGCGTTTGGGTTGGAGGCTCAGTGGGAGGCAGCGGTGTGGCAGTCGGGATGGCAGCCTGTGTTTGAGCAACCAGGGTAAATGCGGCAGCTTCTGCTGTGTGTTGGACATCCGCGGCATTAATGGTAGGAACAGGTTCCGCCCCGCATGCACTGAGTATCATTGCAAGTACAAGGATGAGAGAGTTGAGTCTAAAATGTTTCATGGTTTTGAGTGACTCCTATTATTTAGCAACCCGGATAGCAGCTGCCAAGGGCGATAATCTTATCATTTCTTACAGTGATTTTCCAGTTGCCCTCAGTGATACGGAAACCACCGAAGACCTTGAAGCTTTGCTTCCCATCTACAAATGCTCCGGCGCTATACTGCCCGACCGGACCCCTCGAGAGATCTGTGAGATATCCGCATTCCCCGAGATCGGTCACCACATACAGCGACAGCGTTATCTTGCCTTCAGGTTTGCTCTCGTTGACTATGCTGAAATTTGCAGTAGGTCCCTGCCAGGCTGTCAGAGCTTTGTTGCAATTAGTCTCAGTGGTTCCGCTGGAAGATTGCGGTGCGGATGTCGCTATGCTCGTGCCTGTGCCCGGGATGCCGGTAGCTGGAGCAAGCAACGGATCACCCGTGGGCGAGGGGATGGATGTTAATGTTGGCCGAAGAGTGGGGCTTGCTGTTTCAGTGGGTGGCACCGCTGTATGGGTCGGAACTGCCTCCAAAGTCTGGGCTACCATTGTAAAGGCGGCCGCTTCTGCAGTGTGTTGAACGTCCGCCGGGTTGGCTGTTGGAGTAGCCTGGGGAGCGCAGGCGCTGATGAGAAAAATCAATACAATGCCCAGCATCAATGCGTTTTGTTTCATGTGCGATTACTTCCTCTTGGTTTTATCTGGAATGATTGTTTGTGGCAGTGCAATATACCGCAGGTTCTGAACAAGCAGTTCCCCTGCGGTATATCGGTTATGATGTTCTATTTAATTACAACTCTATCCCTGTAGAGAATAATAGACAAATCATCGTCTTTATGAAGCCTGAACTCGCCAACCATTTTTCTGCCGCCCACCCATGCAACATAAATGTAATGCCCGGTGGGCGCATCTATTTCGACTTGTCCACTCACAGGGTATTCGATAATGGTGGGTCCGCCCTGGGCTGTGACCACCTGCAGCGAAATGTATGCCTGTGTTTTGGATCTGTTGAGTAGAGTAACGTGGCTGAACGGTACTGCAGGCGGCAGGGTTCCATAGGTCAGCACACCAAGTGTTGGGGTCACAGTTCCTCCATCCGCAGGAAGGGTTGCAGGTAGGTTTGTGCTCGTGATCAATTCAAAAGTGGGAGTAGGAGGTGTGTTGGTTGCAGCTGCAATTGGAGAGGGAGTCATGGTTGGGGGAACAGCGACTTCAGACGTAATGGTTGGGGTTGCGATGTCAGTGGAGGGGGTAAATGTATTTGTAGGCTGGGCTGTCAACGTTTGTACAACAGCGGTCTTCAAGTTTGACTCTGCTGTACCTGCCAGCTCCACCTTTGGATTCGGGTTCAGTGCAGGTGTTAGCGGCAGACAGGCTCCAATCAAGAGTATGACAACAACAGCAAAAACAGTTTTCTTCATCCTGCCCTCCTCTGGGCTACGACTGACTTAAGACCTCCATGAACTGGGTCACAACATCGCGCAACATTCGCTCTGGCAACGCCCCGACCTGGCGGTGAACGACCTTGCCATTTGCCACAAACAGCATCGTGGGGATGCCCTGAATTCCGTATTTCATCATCCAATCCGGGTTCTCGTCCGTATTTACCTTTGCCACCAGGATCTTCCCCTCATATTCCTTCGCCAGTTTATCCAAAATGGGAGCCACCATTTTGCATGGGCCACACCACGGCGCCCAAAAATCAACAATAACAGGAATGGGCGACTGGAGAACTGTTTTTTCGAAGGCAGCATCGGTAACATGAATGGGTTCATTAGACATGGTCATACACCTTTTATTTCTACCTTTCAGACTATTATGGCAATCAAAAATTGGATTTGCCCTCAATCGAAAAATGAGTATAACACAAATGGCTGCGTGTTATAATCGCCCGTCATGGCTGATCTATTTGCAAAATGGAGGGACGGGCTTGCCAAAACCAGCAAAACAACTTTTGGACGCCTCGCAACGTTATTCGGTGCTACTGAAATTACTCAGGATACCTGGGACGAGCTCGAAGCACTCCTGATCCAGGCCGATTTGGGAATCGAGACTACCGGCGAAATCCTCGAATCGTTGCAACGCATTGTCCAAAGCCGCGGCCTGACTCGCTCCGAAGAGCTCTCAGAAGCGCTCCAGGCCGAGCTCCGCGCCAGACTCGATGCTCCTCCTGCGCTTGAATGGACACACAAGCCTTTCATCCTCATGATAGTTGGCGTCAATGGCTCAGGCAAGACAACGACCCTTGCCAAACTGGCACAACGATTCCGATCTGAAGGTAAAACGATTCTCTTTGGGGCCGCGGATACCTTCCGTGCCGCCGCCGTGGATCAGCTTCAAGTCTGGGGCAGCAGACTCAACGTGGATGTAGTATCCGGTGCGCCAGAATCGGATCCTGGCGCGGTCGCGTTCAATGCCGTGCAATCAGGCGTTGCGCGCAACGTTGATCTGGTCATGATCGATACTGCTGGGCGCCTGCACACACGGTTTAACCTCATGGAAGAGTTAAAGAAAGTTTATCGTGTAACCGGGAAGGCTCTCCCTGGCGCCCCTCACGCCACCTGGCTGGTACTTGATGCCACAACCGGACAAAATGCCTTGCAGCAAGCCAGGGCTTTTAAGGAAGCTGTCGGTATCACGGGTGTGATCCTGTCCAAGCTGGATTCATCCGCGCGCGGCGGAATGGCATTCGCCATCCAGCGTGAGTTAAGGCTTCCCATTTTATTCGTGGGTCTTGGCGAGAAGCCCGAAGACCTCGTGCCATTTGACCCGGATGCCTTCGTTCGTGGAGTTTTGGGCCGTTAGAGACTGTTGCTTAACTCACCACAAAGGACACAACGAACACGAAGGTTTGACATTTGTTGGGTAAAATTCGTGTCAATCCGTGAAATTCGTGGCTGAAAATGGCTTGAAAGGCATCCTGGCAAGACTTCAACATACTTAAGAAACACTCTCTTAGTAAACACAGGACCTTCAGGAAGGTTTGTGAATTTTCCAGAAGGTCTTTTTATTTTAAGTTGTGACCTTACGCGATGTCATTCTGAGCCCTTCGACCCGCTCAGGATAAACTCCGCGAAGAATCTCTGAGATTATCGTCGAGACCCTTCGCTTCGCTCACACCGTTCGTGCCGCGAGCACGTCGGTGCGAGACGGCATCGTCCCGACACCTGC
>JANMSY010000267.1:0-10432 GCA_031389865.1 Anaerolineales bacterium
CACGTCGCCGCGCATCGATGGCAAGCACAATACATTGCGCTCCAAAGCGCGCCGCGCCATCAGACAAGAGCTCAGGTCGCCTCACGGCAGCTGAATTGACGCTGACTTTGTCTGCACCGGCGAGTAATAAATTCCGCATATCGTCCACTTCGCGGATGCCACCGCCGACAGCCAGCGGCATAAATACTGTCTCCGCCACGCGGCTCACCAACTCCAGGGTGGTAGTGCGTCCCTCGTGTGTAGCAGAGATGTCGAGAAAGACCAGCTCATCCGCGCCCTGCGCGTCGTAAAGACGCGCCTGCTCCACAGGATCGCCTGCATCGCGCAAATTGACAAAGTTCACGCCTTTCACCACACGTCCATCTTTGATATCCAGGCACGGAATGATTCGTTTAGCCAGCATGATTTCTCCAATCACGATCCCACGTCAGGAGACGTTGAACTCCAACGCAGTTTTTAAATCTATCGTCTCTTCATACAAAGCACGCCCGATGATCACGCCCGAAAGATTTGCATCGCGCGCTGCCATCACATCGTCGATCGTGTGCACACCGCCCGAAGCGATCACATCCAATCCACTGACATTGGCCAGCGCACGGGTCGCGGGAATATTCAAACCATGTCCCATTCCATCGCGACGGACATCCGTAAAGATAGTAGTACGTAAACCCAGCGTCTGCATTTGAATTGCCAGGTCAGCAGCAGAGACTCCACTGTCATCCTTCCAGCCGCGCACGCGCACGAGTCCATCACGCGCATCGATGCCGACTGCGATTTTTTCAGCACCAAATTTTCTTAAACCATCCGCAACCACATCGGGTTGTTCAATCGCGATCGTGCCAAGCACCACGCGGTGTGCGCCCAAAGATAACGCCGCATCGATTGCGTCCAGCGAACGCAGACCGCCGCCAAACTGCACGTGCGCATTAAGTTTCAAAATCGATTCAAGCGCCAAACGATTTGCAGCATCGCTCTCACCAAACGCACCATCGAGGCTGACAATATGCAGCCAGGTCGCACCTGCGTCCAACCAACGCTGTGCTGTCTCGGCTGGGTCATTGCTGTACGCTGTCAGGCGCGCAGGGTCACCCTCTTTCAAACGCACCACCTTGCCACCACGCAAATCAATTGCGGGATAGATCGTAAAGCTCATGAAGCCTCCAAAAAACTCTTCAGAATGCGCAGCCCCACGGTTTGGCTTTTCTCTGGATGAAACTGCACACCGAAAATATTTCCGCGCTGCACTGCGCAGGCATACTGCAAGCCATAATTTGTCGTGGCAATCACATCGGATGAATTCCATGGCTGACAATAATACGAATGATTGAAATAAACATACGCCCCATCATTGACCTGATCAAACAGCGACGCATCGTTCCTGATTGTGAGCTGGTTCCACCCCGTATGCGGAATCTTCACTGACAGCGACTCTGCAAAGCGACCCACGCGCCCGGGCAACAATCCAAGCCCTGCGTGTTCGCCCATTTCCTCCCCGACTTCGAAGAGGGCCTGCATGCCCACGCAAATCCCAAGCAACGGGACGCTGCGCCCTACAATCTCTTTGATCACAGGTTCCAACTGCCGCACCCGCAAACCAGACATAAAATCGCCGAATGCGCCAACGCCGGGCAGGACAACTCGCTTCGCAGCCGAGACTGTGCTGGGGTCATCTGTTCGCAACACATTTGCGCCGATACTCTCCAATGCCTTTTGTACAGAGCGCAAATTGCCTGTGCCTGCATCAATTAATGTGACTTCGTCCATTACACTTCCTTTTTGACATAATCTCAATCATGACACCCCTTCGGTGTTGTTTTTTTCAATCCCAAAGGGCTGACATGATCTTTTCACGTCTTCGATCCATGTACTTCAATTACAGAATACCCTTTGTGGAGGGAATCGCTCCTGCGCGGCGCGGGTCTATTTGTGTTGCCTGGTCAAGTGCGCGTGCCCAAGCCTTGAATAGCGCCTCTGCCTGGTGGTGGTCATCGCGGCCATATAAAACACGTGCATGCAAATTACAGCGCGCGGTGACGGCAAATGACTCAAAAAAATGTGGAAACAATGTGGTTGGAATATTGCCGACATAAGGCGTATGCCACTCTGCTTGAATCACGGAATAGGGCCGCCCAGACATATCCAATGCAACGTGTGCCAAGGTTTCATCCATCGGCGCGAAGCAATCTCCCATACGGACAATGCCCTTGCGGTCAACGAGCGCCTTGTCAAAGGCCTGGCCCAGGGCAAGCGCAACATCTTCCACCGTGTGGTGGACGTCGATGTGCAAATCACCTTTTGCCTGTACAGTCAGGTCAAATAAGCCGTGCACGGCCAGGTGGGTCAGCATGTGATCGAGAAACCCGACCTCGGTAGAGATCTCGTGTTGTCCACTTCCATCCAAACCTAATTTGATCTCGATCTGCGTTTCATTGGTTTGACGTGATATTTCAGCCGTTCGCATAATTACTCCTTTCGAAGTCAGGAGACTTCGACTCCTAATTCCGTTTTCAACGCATTCAACAATGCATCCGTATCCTTCGGCCTGCCAACGCTGATGCGAACATGATCGCGCAGGCCGGGCTTATTGAAATAGCGGATGAAAACTCCATGCTTTTGCGCCAGTTGCGCTTTGAGTTCAGCCGCATCCCGGCCCACAACCTTACACAGAATAAAATTGGATTGGGTGGGATAGGGCTTCAAAAAAGGGATCTTCTCCAACTCGGCCAGCAATCCATTGCGCTCGCTTTTCAGAAGCTCAATAACTTTGGCCAGATCATCCACATTTTTCAGCGAAACCTGCGCCGCGACACTTGCCGCGACATTGATGTTGTATGGCTGTTTGGATTTCCACATGATCGGCATCAACCAAAGAGGGAACGCGCCATATCCGATCCGCAGACCCGCCAGCCCGGCCCATTTGCTGAATGTGCGCAGCACAATCAAATTCTCACGTCCAGGCACATCACGAATGCGGCTCAAGCTTGCTCCAAGATTTTTACCTGCAAATTCAATGTAGGCTTCATCCAAAACAAGGAGAGTAGGCAATTCCAACAATGCATCAATCGTCTTTGCATTAAGAACGGAACCATCTGGATTATTGGGCGATGTAATAAAGAAGAGCTTCGGGCGATGGGTTTCCACTGCCTTGTGGATGGACTCCATATCCAGCGAAAAATCTGCGCGGCGCGGTACTTCGATGCAACGTGCGGCATTAAGTTCTGCGTCAAAGGAGTACATGCCAAAGGTCGGTGGACACGAGAGAATGCAGTCATTGGGTTCAAGGAAGACTCGCATGAGCAGGTCAAGCAGTTCATCAGCACCCGCGCCAGCCATCAAGTATTCAGCGGGAATACCTGTAAATTCTGAAAGTGATTTTCGCAAGGCGCGGCTCTCAGGGTCGGGATAAATGTGAGGAAACTCCATGTTGCCAAGCTCTTCACGGACAACAGACAACGGCCCATATGGATTTTCATTGGCATCCAGTTTGACAATTTCTGTTGGCGCACGACCGATCCGCTCGGATAAGATTTCAAACGGCTCGATCGGAACATATGCAGGCAGGGACTCCAGATGTTTGCGGATCTTCATGCAGACTTCTCCAGCCGGACCAGAGCAGCATTCTGGTGCGCATCCAGACCCTCGGACTCTGCAATCGTCGCTGCAATCGGACCGATGGCCTGCACCGTGTTTTCATCGAGAGCCACCAGGCTGACGATTTTTATGAAGTCCCAGACGTTGAGCGGGGATGCAAAGCGTGCGGAGCCACCTGTCGGCATGACGTGGCTCGGTCCGGCGAGATAATCACCGAGCACCTCAAAGGAATGTTCGCCGACAAATACACCACCGGCATTATTTACTTTCTCCACCCAACGCCACGGCTCGCTTACCGATAGAGCAAGATGCTCAGGAGCATAATCATTTGCCAGTTGTATGGCTTCATCCAGGTCACGAGTCAACACAGCACCGCCCCGGTTTTCAAGTGAGGCAACGATGATATCGGCGCGCCCGCGTTGTTCAAGTTGACGGGCCACCTCCACCTGAACTTTTTCAATCAAGGATTGAGATGGTGTCAGCAGGATTGCAGATGCAAGAAGATCATGCTCAGCTTGTGCAAGCAGATCGGCGGCGACCCATGCTGGGTTAGCAGACCCATCTGCGATGACGACTGTTTCTGTAGGGCCAGCCAGGCCGTCAATGCCCACCACGCCATAGACTTGCCGTTTGGCGAGGGTGACAAATAAGTTGCCGGGGCCAAAGATCTTGTTCACTGGTTGAATGGTCTCCGTGCCATACGCCAACGCAGCAATCGCCTGTGCGCCGCCGAGCAGATAGACCTTGTCCACGCCAGCGATGGCGCAGGCGGCCAGAATCATGGGGTCAACGGGTAGATCTTTATTCTCAATGGAGCGATTAGGCGGTGTGACAACCACAATCTCTTTCACACCCGCGACTTTTGCAGGGATCGCACTCATCAAAACGGTGGATGGTAACGGAGCAGTGCCACCGGGCACATAGAGTCCCACGCGTTGAATGGGACGGATGATCTGCCCGAGTGTGCCGCCGAGCTCATTGGTAAACCATGAGCTCAGGGGCTGGCGGCGATGAAATAGTTCGATGCGGGCGGCAGCTTTTTCGAGTGCCTCGCGTTGCGCGGGGGAAATGGAATCAAGCGCGGACCGAATTAACGCAGGTGAAACGGGAGCAGGTGGAAGATCGAACGAATCGAGTGCAAGGCTCCACTTTTGAAGAGCAGCGTCTCCATTCATCCGCACATCTTGTAGGATCCGTGTGACGGCCTGTTCAGGAGTCAGTGATTCGCCAAAGAGTTCTGTAATGCCATCCAGCACGCGCTGGCTGACAGGGAATTCGTCGGGCGGCATACGCTTGAGGATGGTTTGTTGTGCAGTTTGTGGGTTATATTGTTTGAGCACGATGGACTCCTTATGCGAGGGCTTTGAGCATGGCGTTATAACGCGGTGGCTCTTCTTCAAAAATATACGTGATGGGCGAAACAATAATGCCGCTGCCACCGATGAGGCGCAGTTCGGAAATAGCCTGCGGCAAATGATCACGGCGCACGACGACCGTCACCGAATACCAGTTCGGTGCTCCATCGCGCACACCGATCGGACTTATAGTAGGTCCCTGCAGGCCGCCTACGGATGTTTGTGTAAAGATCTTTTGAGAAATCACTTCAGGGCTTTCGCCACGCATGTTCGCAATGACCAGCAAATTATCATTGGCGCGCATATGAGCTTCAATGTATTCAAGCAAACGTCGTGCCATTTCCAGAACTTCGGGACGGGTTTGCAGAGCTTTACGGTTTGCGATCAATACAGCCTGTGATTTTTGGATGATGCCATCTGGCAGTGGGCGCAGACGATTGTCGATCAACGTTTGGCCGGAGGATACGAGATCAGCGATCATATCAGCATAGCCAATGGTGGGCGCGCTTTCGAGTGTGCCTTCCGCTGCGATCAGGGTGTGCAAAATATTATTTTGATTAAGAAAGCGTTCGGTCAATACAGGGAATTTTGTCGCGACACGCAAGGGACTTTTCAATGCAGCGGCATATTCTTTGAGAGACTCAATATCTGTTACTTCTTTCCATGTTTCTGGAACAGCCAATGTCAGAGCACAACCTCCAAAGCCAAGGGAATCGTGCAGGATGATAATTTCGCCATTGGCTCCACGCTTTTCCTCGATCATATCGAGACCGGTGATCCCAAAGTCAATGCTGCCCTGTCGTACACTGACAACGATATCACCGGGGCGCTGGAAGATGACGCCCAATTCGGGCAGAGCAGGCAGCTCAGCCTGGTATTGGCGCGGGTTGGGTTTGAATATCTTCAACCCGGCAGCGGAGAGAAATTCCAGCGCGCCACTTTCGAGGCGGCCTTTGGACGGAAGCGAGAGTCGGATGGTTTGTTGTAAAAGCATCAAATGTTCCTTATGTGAGATGGCAAACAAAACCCCCGGTTGATGACCGGGGGTTGAAAAAACAAGGCACATTATCCTGTGAAGCTAGATCAGATGCGCGCGCAGATTCTCCCGGTCTTGCAGGGGAATGGAATGATGGGCATGATGGCTGAGCGCGAACACTGAATTCATGATGCCCGATATTCTACTCGAAAAGCACAACATGTCAATGATTTTTATTATCCTGTTATCCTCATGTGAGAAGTCAAAAACTTCCACCATCCCCGAAGGCTGGCCTTGTAAATCTGTTTTCTTTTTTTCACGTCCAGTCATAGGATGCCAATCAAATTCATGAACACTTTATTGCTCATTGGGAGTTGCCGCGATTCTGCTAACGAGGGATTGCCAAATCCCGTAAATGCAGGAGATACACTGGCATTTGCCGGGAATCTGGCGGCTGGATTTGTCAATCCAGCCGAGCATCACGGCATTTCCCAGAGAGCCCCACTTTATTATGAGCTCTTCCCCTTATCAGGATGATATACTTTGCATCCCATATAAAACTTCATGCTTTCAAAAATACCTAACCGCGACCTATTCTTTGCCCGGGCATATTACTTTGCCTTTATGGGCGGATGGGGCTTTGTCCTGCCCTTCATTAACCTGTTCTATGTGAGCCTTGGCCTTAGTGGCACTCAGATCGGCGCCATTGGTTCACTCAGCGCCATCGTGGGACTCATTGTCTCACCGATTGTGGTGACCGAGATCAAGAAACTCCCGCAAGCGCGCCTGATCCTGCAACTTTCGCTGGTACTCGCTGCGCTTGGATATTTTCTGCTGGGTCAGCAGACCTTTTTTGCGCCAATTCTTGTCATCGTCTTTTTTCATACGGTTGCCGCCGCCGGCATCATGCCAGCATCAGATGCGATGGCTGTATCCGTTTCCCAGGAGGCTGGCACGGGATATGGAAGTGTGCGCGTCTGGGCCTCCGTGGGTTGGATCATCACAGTCCTATCTGCTGGCTGGCTGATCGAGCGATTCGGTTTCCGGGCGGGTTTTACCAGCGTGACACTGATGTGGATCTTGGGCGCTGGGTTGGTGTTATTCATCAAGCCACGTTATTTCGTTGCACGTACAGATATCGAACTCTCCAGACCCAGTGTACAGAGCGCGCTTAACCATATATTTCATGACCGCACGCTGTTGGGCTTTGCCATATCCATTATTTTCATTGGATTTCTCAACAGTGGTGTGCTCCAGTTTGAGAATATTTTTCTTGCACAGCTGGGTGCGTCCAAGCAGCTTATTTCGGTTGCCGGGATCCTGAGTGCCATTGTTGAACTGCCTTTCATGATCTACGCGGACAGGTTCGTGCGCCGCGTGGGAGCGCACCGTGTCATGCTTCTGGCTCTTGCCATAACTATTTTCCAGCGCGCCGCGGTGCTGCTGTTTCCCTATATAGCGACCATTATGATCGTCCGCTTCATCGGCGGCATATCCTTTAGTTTTTACACGATTTCATACATGGGGTTGATTAGCAGCCGTACAAAAGCCGCTGAAACAGGGACGGTGCTGGCGCTGTACACCGTCACATTGAGCGGGCTTGTGAGCATGATCGCGGCGCCCGCCGCCGGCCTGATATTTGATGCCGTCGGTGCCCGCTGGCTGTACGCGTTCTCCATGACAGGCTACGCAATCGGGGTTACAGTTCTTTGGTTTGCGCGTCCCATCGACAACTAAACCCTGATCGTGCACGATACGCGAAATACCGCAACTGCCAGCCCGTAACTAAAGTTTTTATCTCACGTCATGGGGTGTAATAACCTGCACCTTCCTTTATTGATACCTTCCATAAGGTATTTATTCCAACCTAAACCTTTGCCAGTGCCGGGTTGGTTTATTATTATTGTGAATAGTTTTTTTCCCACGTCAAGATAAGTAGGCTGCAGTTCAAATATAATGAAGATATCTGGCAATATTTCTGTATTTCTCTGCCTGGCTACACGATCAAACGGGTGCAGGCGCGGGGGGAGTGGCTAACAGAATGGGCCATATCTCTTCTCACCACACACCAGCCCCGGGGGTGGTGCCGGGGGAGAACACAGAGTTCACGGAGAATGTAGAAGGTTTTCTCTGTGTTCTCCGTGTACTCCGTGGTGAAATTATTGGGCAAGCCCACACAATTATCCACTCTTGGCGTGGGCAGAAATCAAAATTTAGGACTAATGAAAGAACAATTCCATCATGCGCGCAGACCTGACCATGCTCGGGACGTATCAGTATCACCAGGAACCTCCAATGGATTGTCCCATCAGCGTATTTGGAGGCCTGCAGGATTCTTCCGTCACAGAGGAAGGCTTGAGTGCCCGGCAGGAACAAACAACAAACTCATTTGATCTGAGGATGTCTTCGGGCGATCATTTTTTTATGCAGAGTTCACGAACGGCTCTCTTACAGGATTTAACTCAGAAATTATCTCTTTTTTTGCACAGCCAGGAAAGGCACTTTTAATGGTTACTGCAAATGGGATACATGCGTTTTTGCCTGCGTTTACTTTGACGGACAACGATGTGCATATCTGGTCCGCTTCTCTTCAACAGCCGGCCAGGGTGGTTCAACGCTTAGCCGGTGTCCTTTCAGAGGATGAGAGAATACGGGCTGAACGTTTTCATTTTGAGGATCATCGAAGCTTTTTTATCGTTGGCAGGGGGATTTTGAGAACCCTGCTGGCACGTTATTTGAATCTTGAGTCGCAGCAGGTGCAGGTTGAATACACACAAAGTGGAAAACCATTCCTGTCGCCTTCTCATGGCGTACACAACCTGTGCTTCAACCTGTCACACTCTGCTGCTTTTGTGATCTATGCTTTTTCCAAAAATCGCCGCATTGGAATTGATATCGAATACATGCGCCCCATCTCAGACATGGAGAAAATCGCCGCGCGCAATTTTTCAGAAAAGGAAAATCGTCAATTCAAAACAGCAGATAGGAACGGGATGATGCGGGCATTCTACAACTGTTGGACCCGCAAGGAAGCATTTATCAAAGCGATCGGTGATGGCCTGTCCTTCCCATTACATCAATTCGATGTTTCATTGATACCTGGCGAGCCGGCCAGGATATTGAGCATCTTTGGAAGCGAACAGGCAGCCGGGCAGTGGACCATGCATGAACTGCAGCCGGCCGATGGTTATGTTGCGGCGCTTGTCGTGGAGGGAAACGGGTGCTCCCTTTCGTATCGACAGTGGCCTCAGCACGAGTCCCTGCAAGGTGTTGACGAGCCAAGCTGACCCGCAACGCGACCATCCCTCAGAGAGTGTTTCTTAAGTTGTTTGGTGCCATGTTAGGTCTCCTTTCAATCCATGTTCAGCCACGAATTTCACGGATTTACACGAATTTTGCCCATCAAATGTATTGGTCAGGAATAGGGCGAACACAACCTCTGGTGCTTTGAGCAGTTTTGCGATGAAATCGCCCTTTGTTTTGTTCGAGATTACCTTAAGACGGCAACATGAAACTGTTCACCCTTTACCTGATGAATACAAATTTTGCCCATCAAACGTCAAACCTTTGTGCTCTTTGTGTCCTTTGTGGTGAGTTAAGAAACAGTCTCTAAGACAAATCACCCCGCTCCTGGAAGCAGCCTGGGAAGCACTCGAGGATGCGGGGAGGTACCTGCCAACCTGAAGGCGAGTCAATTAAAAGGCTGCCTGGAGCGGCCGCGGAAACGATCGTCAGCAAACTGAGTTGACTCCCTGGCTCAAGGCAAGTTTCACAACTTCCACCGTGCTCTTTACAACGGTGGAAGCTTTTATGTTTCAACCTGCGAGAACCAGATGTTAAGCGCTCAAAACGATGACATACAACACATTCAATTGAGCGAATGTGTTGCTACAATATATTCAGGTTTACGAATATGAAAAATCAATCCATAATGCAAATCTCCGAAAAGGTCTCCGGACCGTTGCAGGTAATTGCTTCGCCGCAGCGCATCGCCATCCTGCTGGCCATCGGCACGGCCGAAGCATGCGTCTGTCACCTGGAAGCCGCTCTGGGCTGGCGTCAGGCCTACATCTCGCAGCACCTGATGGCATTGCGAAAGGCGGATGTTTTGACAGATCGACGCGAAGGCCGTTTCATCTTCTATCGACTTAAAAACGCATCCTTCCTGGACCTGATCACTGCTTCCGCCCGCCTGAGCGGGATTGCAGCGGACTCCATATCCTCGCTCATCAATCTCCGGAATGACGCCTCGTGTGAATGTCCACAGTGTTCACCCGCTTTGATCTCACTTGAAAAACTGAAAACAGCATGAATATTCTTCCCTCACTAACTGACTTGTTTTACAGCGGCCTGGGAAACCTTGCCTCCTACCTTGCCTTCTATCTTGCCGCGCATGTGCTTCTATGTCTGCTTCCTGCATTCTACATTGCGGGTGCGATGACCGTGCTCATCCCAAAAGAAACTGTCACCCGTTTCACAGAAGGAGATTCTTATGCTGACAATCAAAGTA
>JANMSY010000296.1:0-2100 GCA_031389865.1 Anaerolineales bacterium
GGCGATTGTTGCCAGAACAGCGATGATGATCGAGAGAGTATAAGGGGTCCTTGATTTCATTTTCATTCCTTGATCTGAAGTGATTTCAACGCGAGTTCAAAGAGTCCCAGGCCTGCAACATAAAAATGGGCGCCAGCGCGCCGCAAATGGACAGAACTCTTTTCATTTTTTCTGCGAAGTGGAGTTATATTGTAGGATATCGGACAAAATATGTTAATGGAAGAATGTCACCGGACCCGGCGCGAACCATCATCCTTCAGGAGTAGTTTAGTTTCTGGTGCAAAAGCCTTGCGAAGGTTGCTCTTAAGGTGCTTCGGCGCTTGCTGAAAACCTTCGCAAGGCTGATCTTGACAGGGATTGAAAATCCTGGCTCATTGGGAGTTGCTGTGATTCTGCTAACAAGGGATTGCCAAATCCCACTGGCATTTGCCCCGAATCTGGCGGCTGGATTTGTCAATCCAGCCGAGCATCCCGGCGATTCGCACCAAAATCTTTCTTTCGGTTACCAGGTGCGAAAAGCCGCCATGACCGCCTCCAGAGTTTTATCGATGATCGCATCCGTATGCATGATGGAAAGAAATCCTGCCTCGAATTGCGACGGCGCGAGATAGACTCCATTCGCCAACATTTTCTGGAAAAATTTCCCGAACTGGACCGTGTCTGCAACTTTGGCCTTGTTCCAATCCACAGGTTTCGTTTCACTGAAGAAGGTCGTGAACATCGTGCCAACCCGCGTCTGTTGGATGGGTACCCCCGCTTTTTTCGCCGCACAGGCAATCCCCGCTTCCAATGCAGCCGCCGCCTGCTCCATTTTCTCCCAGCATTCATCGTCCCGAATCAGGTTGAGCGCCGCGATCCCCGCGCTCATCGCCAGTGGATTCCCTGACAGCGTCCCGGCCTGGTACATCGGACCCGCAGGTGCAACCATTTGCATGATCTCCCGCCGGCCGCCATACGCTCCAACAGGCAATCCGCCGCCAATGACTTTACCCAGCGTCGTGAGATCGGGCGTGATGTTGTAAAGCGTGTGCGCACCACCCTTGTGGACGCGGAATCCCGTCATCACTTCGTCGAAGATCAATAGCGCGCCTTCACGCTCGGTGATGGTTCGCAAGCCTTCGAGGAAGCCAGGTTGGGGCGCTATGACCCCCATATTTCCTGCGACGGGTTCCACGATGATGGCTGCAATCTGGTCGGGATATTTTTTGGACAGCGCATCCACAGATTCAAGGCTGTTGAAATTCGCAACCAGCGTATCTGCTGCGACTGCGCCTGGCACCCCAGGCGAATCAGGCAGTCCCAGGGTGACCACACCTGAACCCGCCTGGACCAGCAGCATGTCCGCGTGCCCGTGATAGCAGCCATCGAACTTGATGATCTTGTCGCGTCGGGTGTATGCACGCGCCAACCGCAACGCAGACATGGTCGCCTCCGTCCCCGAATTTACAAAGCGGATCATCTCGATACCTGGCATGAAGTCCATCACGCTTTTCGCGAGTTGAATTTCCAATGGGCTCGGCGCGCCATAGGATGTCCCTTTGACTGCCGCCCGTTGAATGGCTTCCACGACGTTCGGATGCGCGTGCCCCGTGATGAGCGGACCCCACGACAAAACATAATCAATGAAACGATTGCCATCTACATCGAAGAGATAGGGTCCCTCGCCGCGCTCGATAAAGAGCGGCTGCCCGCCCACCGCGCGGAAGGCGCGCACGGGTGAGTTCACGCCGCCTGGGAATAAATTCTGTGCTTCCTGAAAGAGGGAAATTGATTTCGTGATGTTCATGAGTTCTCCAGATTCGCCACCAGGATGGGGAGGAACAATTAAAGACCCTGCTCGCTCCGTGACTGTGTGGCTGCGATTTTATCTACTGCCAATTCTCCCGAATGAATACAATCGGGAATTCCAATGCCGCGATAGCCATTACCTGCCAGCGCCAACTCTGGGTGATTCTGTAGAGCCGCATCGATACGTTTGAGTCTTTCGGGATGACCGATGTTGTATTGCGGCATGGCTTTTTCCCACACAAATACGCGAGAGAGCAGTGGCTCTTTGCGGATGCCGAGCGTGAATTAGCAAAAGAAGAACTGAAATTCACG
>JANMSY010000311.1:0-22705 GCA_031389865.1 Anaerolineales bacterium
GGTCTTTATAATGGCTTTCTCGCGGCAGGCCTGCTCTGGGGACTTGTAACTGGTGTCACATCCGTAAAAATCTTCTTTCTCATTTGTGTTGTGATCGCAGGCCTCTATGGCGGTCTTACAGCCAAACGATCCATTCTTTACATGCAGGCACTGCCCGGCTTGCTGGCGCTGATCGCAGTTTATCTTTCACGATGAGCGCGCAGCAGCACATCAAAATTGCAGCACTGGCGGGTATCGTCGGCCCATTGCTTTTGGGGGGCGTCATCACGATCCTCACCATCGTCGAACGCGATTTTATGTCATCCATCGGATGGAAGCTCAACGCGCCCCTCGACTGGCCCAGCGGACTCGCGCTCGGTCCATATGGATGGATCATGACGCTGACATTCATCCTCTGCGGAATCCTGATCATTATCTTCGCGTCCGGGCTGCGCCTGAGCCTGCCATCCATCCGTTTGGCTTCCATCGCGACCTGGTTGTTTTTCCTGACGGGCATCGGCCTGATGGGGCTTGTCTCGCCCACCGATAAGACCATCCGCACCACGCCTCGCACCTGGCATGGCATCCTGCACGATGGCTCTTTCGTGGTCATCGGACTTACACTCATGCCGGCCATGATCATCCTCGGTTTTGTGTTTTTGAAGGACAAACTCTGGAAGAATCTCGCCATCTACACATGGGTTACGGTCGCGCTCGCCATTCCCACGTTCTGGATGAAGGGTTTCGCTTTTTACGTTTTTCTGCTCGCGATGCTGGTCTGGTGTGAAGTAATGGCATTCCGATTGAAATCTGTAACAACGAATTGACTTTTTGCCTTGATTTTTGTATAGTATCTGTACCCACTGAGACAAAGGAGAGCACGATGACCAAGCAACAACTCGAGAGAGACTCAGGTGTAACCAGCAGTCAACTTTCCCTGGCGAGGGAATACTTCAAGGCAAGTGCGGAAATGCTCTGTCCGCCGATCTTTCGTGCCGCCTATTCAGACCGCATGGCATGGATACTCGCCTCGATGGCACAGCTGGCCTATGACAGGTTTGAGGATAATCCCGATGTCCGAACCCTCTTCATAGCCAAACTCAAAAGCGGTGGTTTCGAATTGATAAGGACCTTTTACTCCCAGGGGACAGATACACAGGGGTTCCTTGCCAGGAACAGCGAGTTTGCCGTGCTTGCCTTCAGGGGCACGGAGGTAACGAAGCGGCAGGATGTGATAACAGACATTAAAGCCTCCAAAATTTCGGTCTTGCAGGGTCGTGTCCATGGGGGGTTCGTGAATGCATATAAAAGCGTTGCTCCTGATATAAGAAAAAGCCTGTTGGAACTGAAGGGCGTACCCCTTTACATTACCGGTCACTCCTTGGGCGCAGCACTTGCCACCATTGCCACACATAATCTGGAGCATAACGCTGATTACCCCCAGTTCAGGCAGATCATCGCAGCTTGTTACACGTTCGGAAGTCCGCGTGTGGGGAATAGCCGCTATGACTTTCGGGCACCCATCTACCGCGTTGTAAACACAACGGATGTTGTGACGGCCATCCCATTCCTTGCCATGGGGTATATGCATCTCGGCGATGTGCGTTTTTTGGGGGCAAAAGACGGTGAGTTCCAGCGAGGGATTCCAGTGCTGCGCCGCCTATATCTTTTCCTCCTCACGGCGCTTAAATTTTTTGGTCCTCTGGTGAAGGATCATGGCATTGATCAGTACAGAAGAAAACTGCAGGTTATCGCCAAGGAACGCAATGATCCAGAGACCATCCGGCGACAGCACCTGAACCTTGTGAAATAAACCTGCACCGCAGCGGATCCATATAAAGAAGAGCTGAAGCGATCAAGGCTTCAGCTCTTTTGTGTTTAACACATCAGCCACTTCGTGTGTGTTACTCAGGATCAAGTCCGCTCCCATATCTATGAGTTCCTGTTCCTCACCAAAGCCGCATAGCACACCCACCGTTTGCGCTCCGGCAGATTTACCCGCCCGGATGTCCACGGTGGTATCGCCGATCATCAGGCACTCTTCAGGACTGACGCCCATCTTTTGCGCGGCAAGAAGGATGGGGTCCGGAAAGGGTTTGGTGCGCGGCGCAGAGAGTCCTGTTACGATCGCGTCAAAATATTTCACCAGGTCGAACTGCTCGAGAAATCGCATCGTGCTTTTTTCATGACGGGCGCTGACCACTGCCATCGGGTAGCGGCCTTTGAGTGCAGCCAGCATTTCATCCACCCCGGGGATCAGGATGAATTTTTTTAACGTGTGGGTTTGGTGGCGCGACATCCAATTGATGGCCACGCCCATTTCATCATCCACGCCTATTTTGTCTGCGAAACCCAGCAGGGCATTGCCCGGCGCCTCCATCCACATCACAATCTGGCGGGCAGAGTGATCCGGATCGGGAAAGAGGGTGGGCGGCAAATAAGGGGAAACCTTCCTGGCGTAGAGGTCATCAGTATCGCTTAGCGTACCATCTACATCGAAACAAAGGGCTTTGATCAGAGGAATATTGAGCGGCATGGGGTAATTTTACCGCGAGAGTGTTCATGGGAGCCCACCTGCATGGTTGTGCTATACTTTGCCTGTTACCGTCACCAATTACTGCGTGGTATTATTTGCACAGGAAGTGGAATAAACTATTTTGTAGGGACCCATGTCACTACCACAGGAAAAAGACCGCACCAAAGCCCTGCTTGAACTCCTATATCATGTCAGTCGTGAACTGGCGACTGCGCTTGACCTGCGTACTGTCCTTCAACGCGTTCTGTATGAAGCCATTCAGAATGTAGGGGGCGAGCGTTGCAGTATCGTGGTACTGGATGATTCTGGTAAAGCCGTGGATGCCACCATTGTCTACGGCACACAAGTCCTTGAGCATACAACACAACAGTTACGCGATACAACAGAGCGGGGTCTCGCAGGCTGGGTGATCCGTCACCACAAAGGTGTGCTGGTTCCAGATACCAGCAAGGATGAGCGCTGGTTGATGCGTCCCGACGATGCGATCGACAAATCGGGCGTAAAATCTGCGATCTGCGTGCCATTACTGGCGCGCGAAAAGCTGGTGGGTGTGCTGACGCTTGTGCATCCAAAACCCAATGTGTTTTCAAATGAACAGTTCGATCTTATGCAGGCAATTGCCGATCAGGCTGGTATTGCGGTATTGAACGCACGTCTTTACACTGAGAGTCAGCGTCAGGCACGTGTGATGACGGCCCTGGCTGAGGGGGCTTCCGCGATGAACGTGTCCCTGCGGATGGATGATGTGTACCAGCGTATCCTTATTCAAACCATGCAGGCGTTGCAGGTGGAAACCGCTGCAATCGGCATGATCGATGGTGAGCAACTTGTGTATCGGGCTGCGGCGGGACATAACGCCGGCAATATCATCGGACGAAAGATCAACCTGGGGGATGGCATCGTCGGCACAGCCGCGCGCGAAGGTCGCGGGGTGGTGGTATCGAACGTCAGCCAGGATAAAAATTATAGTGATGCAGATAAGTTTGGGGGGGTTGAGACGCGTTCCATTGTTGTCGCACCCATTCAATCTCCGATGGGCGTGATCGGCATTATTGAGGCGATCAATCCGATTGCCAATTCCTTTGACCCCGATGCCTTGCTGGTGATGACTGGCATGGGTGGCCTGGCCGGGACAACAATTCAGAACGCGCAGCTGTTCGAGAAACTGCAGGCGGCGCATCAGCGGTACCGTGAGCTATTCGAAGATAGTATTGACCCCATGCTCATCACAGATTGGGCAGGCAGGATCCTTGAGGCCAACCGCCAGGCAATGTTATTAAGTGGATATTCAAACGATCAATTGCACTCCCTGACGATTGATCAATTGCATCAGGTGAATTGGGACCGTACAGGTATCGAATTTGTAGTCCTGCGTGAGGACCGCACCTGCACTTATGAGTCATCCCTGCATCGGCTGGACGAGTCGCGTCTGCCGATTGAAGTGCATGCGCGCCGCGTCGAATTCGATGAAGCCGATTCCATCCAGTGGATTATGCGTGACATCACAGAACGCAAGGAACTGGATGGTTTGCGCGAAGATCTGACCGCCATGATCTATCACGACTTGCGGTCTCCACTGGCGAATATTGTTTCCAGCCTGGATGTTCTCTATAGCATGGTGACAGAGGATGACAAGGAAACGGTTCTGGCGATTCTCAAGATTGCTGAGAACTCCACCGACCGTATTCAACGCCTGGTCAGTTCCCTGCTTGATGTCAGCAGGCTTGAGTCGGGTCAGCCGGTTGCGGATCAAAAAGTGGTGGCAACAATGGGGTTGATCCAGAGTGTGATCCGTGATGTGACTCCTGCGGCAGCTGGACGCCGTCAGACCCTGTCCGCCGATCTGCCTGATCAACTTCCGCCCATCTGGGTGGATGAAGACATGGCACGCCGTGTTCTCATTAACCTGGTGGAAAATGCCAGTAAGTTCAGCCCCTCCGGTGGCAGGATTGACATGGGTGCTTATGAAGAGAGCGGGTGGATTCACATGTGGGTAAGGGATAATGGGCCGGGAATTGCTGCTCCTGAGCAGGAGAGGATCTTCGATAAATTTACACGTTTGCGCGGCGCTGGAACAGCACCTGGTGGGTTGGGTATCGGCCTTGCGTTCTGTCGGCTGGCTGTGCTGGGGCATGGGGGGCGTATTTGGGTGGAAAGTGAGCCTGGAAACGGCGCGGCTTTCCACTTCACCTTCCCCACGGCAACTGTAGAACAATTGGATGGCAATATCAGGTAGATAACAGGTGTATTCACCTTAATAGGAGCAATGTTTTTCAATGGATGCAATTGCAAAGAACGTTTATATCGAAGAACGATATCTGGGCGTCACGTTGGGAGTGATCACCCAGTCGCGCGGGCTGATCCAAATCGACGCGCCGCCTTCGCCGGAAGATGGGCGTGCATGGCGCGCTTCGCTGATGGGAATGGGCAATGGACCCGAACGAGTGTTAATTAATTTGGATGCACATCCCGACCGCACGCTCGGCGTTCGCGCCATGGACTGCACCGTCATCGCGCATGAGAAGACTGCGCAGGCTTTCCGTAACCGTCCAACCACATTTAAGGCACAGGGTGATGAAACGGGCGCGAATTGGGAAGCCATTCCCGGTTTGGGGAGTGTGCGCTGGGCGCCGCCAGAAATCTCTTTTGTCGAAAAAATCACCCTGCATTGGAGCGACACGCCCATCATCCTGGAGAGCCGGCCGGGCCCCGGCACCGGTTCCATCTGGGTCACTTTGCCGGAGGAAAAGGTTATTTTCATCGGTGACGCAGTATTAAAAGGCCAGCCTCCATTTCTGGCGAATGCTGATCTGCCCGAATGGATCGAGACCTTGAAGGTATTACAGGGACCCGAATACAAAGGCTTCACCATCATCAGCGGCCGCGGCGGTGCTGTGACGCAGCAAAATGTTCGCAACCAGATTGACATTCTTACGCGCATCTTTGACAAGGTGGACAAACTCGGCAAGAAAAAGCCTGCTGTGCCCGCTACCGATAAACTTGCAGAACTGATCTTGAAGGATTTCAGAGCCCCCGCAGCCCGTCAGAAGCAATACCTGCATCGCCTCCGTTATGGGCTGCATCACTATTACATTCACCACTATCATCCATCATCCCGCCATACGCTGGAGGAATAGTGATTCCGCAGCCCCTCTTTGAAGTCACTCGTGGACACATCGTTGAGTCCACCCACTATGGTTCCATTGCGGTTGTTGATTCACAGGGAAAATTAATCGCATCCCAGGGCGACCCGCAGGCGGTCGCCTTTTTACGCTCCAGCGCGAAGCCGTTCCAGGCACTGCCCTTCGTGGAGCGCGGCGGGATCGAACGTTTCGAGTTTACGCCGAGCGAAGTGGCTCTCTCGTGTGCATCGCATGAGGGCAGCCAACTGCATGTGCAAACGGTTCTCCAGCTACAAAAGAAAATTGGAATTGAGGAAAGCAATCTGCAGTGCGGCACGCACATGCCCGCTGACGTGGATGAACTACGGTCATTGATCGTGTACAACCAAAAGCCGACTACAAATCACAATAACTGTTCGGGCAAACACACTGCCATGCTTGCCCACGCGAAAATGCGTGGACTTCCGCTCGACAATTATCTTGACACTCATCACCCCGTCCAAAAAGATATCCTCGCCTCTTTCGCCGAGATGTGCCTGCTAACCGTTAAACAGGTTGAGCTTGGCACGGATGGTTGTTCCGCGCCCAACTTTGCTGTCCCGTTATACAACGCGGCTCTTGCCTTCGCGCGTCTGTGCGATCCACGCGAATTATCTGACGTGCGTGCATCTGCGTGCCATAGGATCACCTCCGCAATGACGACACATCCTGAAATGGTCAGCGGGTATGGTGAATTCGATGAGCAGTTAATGAGGGCCGGTGAGGGAAGGATCGTCTGCAAGCGAGGCGCAGAGGGGTATCAGATCATTGGTCTACTGCCCGGCGTGCTGGGAGCCGCTTCTCCTGGCGTGGGCATTGCGCTCAAAGTCTCTGATGGGGATGCGTCGCGCATGGACAGCGGGCTCGAGTCCACGAACCGCGTACGCCCGGCAGTAACTCTTGAGATCCTCCGTCAGCTTGGAGTCCTGACCTCGAAACAGGAGCAGGCTCTGGCTGGGTTTGGACCCCGCAAGTCCATCACGAATCACCGTGGCATTGTCACTGGAAAGTCATATCCCATATTCAAGTTTTAAATTAACAGCTCCCCTTACGCAGTTATGTCTTTTAGTATGTCACCCTGAGCGAAGCGAAGGGTCTCTACGATAATCTCAGAGATTCTTCGCTCCGCTCAGAATGACATTGCGTAAGGTCACTTAACAGTGCTTCGAGCGTGGAATTGTTTTCAACAAGACGCACCTAGAGGACACGTCCAATAACCATTGATGCAGGTGGAATGCAAGTTCCGGTTCCTTCTGCATCATTTTGTTATAGGAGTCGTGGCGCAAGCGGTACAGAACGCTGGGCTGGTCAGCAACCACGGTTGCAGTACGCGATGGGTTGAGAAAGAGTCCCCTTTCGCCGCCATTGTGCCGCCGCCCGGTGGCATTAGACGGATGAACTTCCCCCTTTGAGCTTCAGTTGCGACTAACCTGGTCTGTATTCGCAAGTATTGCATGAGGTAATTGGCAAATAGCACCCCATAATAAAGAGTGTTACAATCCAAACACACAGCACACTGAACTGCTGGAGAGTGACTTAATGGCATCTTCCGGAGACCGCATCCTGCTTGTTGAACATAATCCTGAGATCAGTGACATCATTGCCCGCCAGACGCTCCGGTCTGTGGGCTATCAAGTGGATATCGTTACTGATTCTTCTGCTGCCATAAAACATTCGGTTGAAACTCCCCCTGACCTGATCATTGCAAATTTGAATCTTCCTGGCTTGAGTGCCAAGGATCTTCTGGTCGCGCTTTCTTCCCAGGGTGTGAATACGCCTCTGCTTGTTATTGCAGGCAAGGGACAGGAACAGGATATCATCCAGGCGTTCCGTCTTGGTGCGGCAGATTACATCCTCTGGCCGGCGCGGGATGCCGAGATTATTTCAGCAGTGGAGCGGGTATTGACTCGTGTTCACGCTCTCCGGGATCAAGAGCGGCTCGATTTGAAAGTAAGCGAAATAAATCATGAACTGCAGCGTAAGGTTCGCGAACTGTCAGGCATCATAAATATCGGCAAGGCGGTCATTTCGATTAGGGATCAGCGTTTATTATTTCAAAAGATCGTTGACGGAGCGATCGAGGTTTCCGATGCAAACATAGCCTGGCTTCTGGTACGGGATGAGAGGAGCAGGGCTTTTCTTCTTTCTGCCCATCATGGTCTTCCGCAGATATGGGCAGGGAAAATGAATATGCCACTTGATGACGGTGTCAGCGAGCTGGTGGCCCTTTCAGGCGAAACGCTGTCCATCTCGGGTGAGCCATTGCTGAAATTCAAAATCGCCAACTTCGGCAGTTCCTCCTGCGCCGTGCCGATCAAGATCCAAAAGGAAGTCATCGGAATGCTGGTTGTTGTCCGAAAAGAATCGCGTCCCTTTGAGAAAAACGAGCAGATCTTGCTTGAAGCGGTGGCTGATTACGCATTTATTTCTCTTGTAAATGCCCGCCTGTTTCGCGCATTGAACGATTCCATGCAGGTATCAAGGGAAGCGGAGAATAGGCAGAACGCAGTGCTTGGAACGTTTCGCAGGTCCATTGCAGAGGATCTCAAATCTGCGATCCATCCGATAGATCTTTTGCTAACCGACATGACGGGAAACCTTGTTGAGCATCAACGGGAAGCGTTGAAAACGTCTCGTACAGCGCTCCAACGCATGGCGCGTGCCGCAGAGAAGACCACCACGCCTGATCATACCACTCTGAGAAAGCATTAAAGCCTCAACTCACTATGTCAAAACCTGATTTGATCCTGCTGGCACTGGAAGAATCTGCCATTTTGAATTTGATGGATCGCGTCCTGCGTGCCATCAATTACGAGACTGCAATTGCCAGGGATACAAAAGCACTGGCTCGCATATTACAGGAGGCCGCGCCAGCCCTGTTGTTGATCGGGGAAACGTTTGACGGACATGATGGCTTGAAAGTTGCCAGAGAATTGGTCGAACGTTTTCCTACTCTGCCTTTGTTGATTTACACTGAAAAGGCGAAGCCTGAATTGATCAAAGGTATTTTCGGCCTGGGCTTGAGCGGATATCTTTCGCCTCCACTCCGAACTGACGATATTGTTGGGGTTGTTGAAAGCAGTCTTAGGAACGCACATCGTGTCGGTGACTGGCTTCGCCGTGAGGTAAGGCGGACCACCGCATCCCTGCAGCAACGTGCCCAGATTTCTGAAGTGGAGCGTTCACGCCTGGCAGCGGTATTCAATAATATCCATGACTGCGTTATGATTCTGGACCATCAGAATGAGGTCATGCTGGTCAACCCTGCCATGTGCCGGGCGTTTGGGCTGGATGAAGCCTCAGCAATTGGCAGGCCGGTCCTTGATGTAGTGGTTCATCCAGATCTGCGTGCACTCCTCATACGAACTGATGACAATGATCCTCTGCAGTATCATGAGGTCAGTTTTGCTGATGGCAGGGTTGGCAATGCCCAACTTACTGTTATTCATGAGGTGGGTCGGGCTCTCACCATGCAGGATATCACTTATTTAAAAGAGATGGACCGGGCCAGGAGTGAGTTTGTCCATACCGTTTCACATGACTTGCGTTCCCCTCTGACATCCGTCATTGGCTATGCTGAGCTTGTTGAACGTGCGGGGCCCCTCAATGACCTCCAGCATGATTTTCTTATCCGCATCCAGGATAGCGTTCAACAGATTACCGGCTTGATTAACGACCTGCTCGATATCGGCAGTATGGAGGCGGGATTTGACACACGCCGTGAGTTCGTTCAGTTGGAAGGTATCCTGCGCTATACGATCGATATGCTGCAGGGACAGATCACATCCAAACTCCTGACCATAAAAACGGATATCGGGCCCTCCCTGCCGCCCCTGCGCGCAAACCCCATTCGTCTGCGCCAGGTGATGGATAACGTTGTTGGGAATGCGATCAAATACTCCTATCCGAATCAAGAAATAAATATCTCCATCCACTCTGAGGGCGAACAGATGATCTTGAAAGTCACAGACAGTGGACCGGGTATTCCGTCCACAGATCAGCCTCGCATCTTCGATAAGTTTTACAGGGGCAGTAACATCGACTCTGAAGTCGGAGGGTCCGGGCTGGGGCTTGCCATTGTGAAGACCATCGTGGAAAGCCATCAGGGACGCATCTGGGTGGAATCGGTGGAAGGAAAGGGCAGTTCGTTCTTTATTGTCCTGCCCATACTTTCGGAACCAGCTGCAGTTGGCAAGAAATAATTTTGATTCTGTAACCCTGCGGCATACATCCTTTTCAACATGGGATTAAAAATGCTTCCGCCGAACCTGGTAGTTCGGCGGAAGCTTTCGCCAAAGGAGGAGACAGTGAGGAGCATTTTGGAGGTGTCTTTGTTCCGTCTCCGCATTTATAATATCGCATGCAGTGCCTTTTTGCCATCGTCGAATGTAACGGATAGTTAGTGACTTTTTTCACGAATAAAGTTTTTAGACAAAAACTGCCTGATAAGTTCAACAGCATGTTCGGGGCTTTCATATGCTTTTACGGATAAATTTGAGTCTGGGTTTCCGCTGATCATCTTTGAGACCTTCCGCCCTGTCTGGTGCAAAGCCAGTACCGGTTTTCCTACTCCCAGCGCATATCCAATTTCATAACCCACGCCGTGTGAGGGCGCACTCACCTCTGCGATCAACGCGTCGCTCGCGCGGATCCACATTACATCGCGCGAATATACCTCGAGCGGATCGATGACCGCCTCCAGTGCCATCACACCCGACTCTGCCAGGTGTGCAGTCGGCACTTCATGTCCATCCTCTGCTAATGCCCTGGCTATTACCTGATAAACAGATTCAAATTCCCGTCCACCCGTGATCGAGCATGCAAAATAAATATTCATTTTCCTGGCAACCGCGAAAGAAGTGATCTTTTTGTCCGTCTTGGCTGGCTCGGTGGATTTGGGTCAGTTCCAGATCGCATGCTTTCCAATTCAGTGCTGAAACGCATCCAATCGTTTACCAGGATCACCAGGTGCGGCGTATTATCCTTGAAAAAGAATCTTGAAAGGAACAGGCGTAGTACGGAGGGCGAAATAGGATAGGCAGTTAACTCGACCACCATGGCGGTCTTTTTGGCAAGGGGTGCAAATATCTCCTGAACCCATCCCGAAAGATTTTTATGCGGGAACAGATAATGCATTTCGCTTGTTGTCATCTTTCGGATACGCTTATATGAAATGTTGACGCGCATGAAAGGCGTAACGAGTCTTAAATAATTGGGGAGCGGTTGTACATAGGCAAAATGCCTGATGATGATAAAAAATACACCGACCATAATAGCCAGTGCGCCAACGCCTGCAAACAACTGCCAGCGCCACGCGATGAACTGTGCCATCGGGTCGGTGTACTCGCCATATGCCAGTGCAAACAAGACGAGCCCCATTGTGATCATGGCGGGCCACCAGCGGTTAAGCATATGCTGATAAACGATCAGCGGATACTTATGCCCGCTGCGCGCCATCTCTCACTCGTCCTCATTCCTTTGGATGGAAACCCCACTGCCCTCCAGGTCTGCCTGCTGGTCACCGTTTAACTGGGCGCTCAACTTGGTAATCGCCCTCGTTAAATGCTCGCCGCGCAAACTAAAGGTCACATCGCCACGCGTCTTTTCGATGATGCCGCGAGCCAGGTCAGTCTGACGGCGCAGCCCATTTGTGATCGCATCCGGATAGTCCATGGTCACAAGTACCGAATAGATTTCGTCCATGTACCCCAGCAGGCGCTCTGCTTCCTTAGAATAACCGGAGCGCAGGATGTCAAGAATGCGGCGGCGCAGTTCGCCGACGACTTCCGCCAACCCGTTGAGAAATGTTGCTTCTTCCACCTGCAGGTCCTCGGGAGTCTGAAGCGCCTGGTTTTGGATCAAAGCGCAGGTGACGTTTGCCTCCACGAATTCCTTGAGAGCATCCTGGGTGTATCCCGCGTAGAAAAGATCAGGATAGTTTGCGAGTTCGCCACGCAGTTTATCTGCCAGTTTGTGCGCATCAGCCAGATGCCCCTCCATCACTTCCACATCATCCCGGTGCACGGCACGGATGGCGAGTGAGCAGGCGCGTGTAAGCTGCCTTGCCTCGGTGAGTGCCTGATCACGTCTCGCGGTGCGCACGTCGAACTTCTCCCGGATTTGATTGGCAATACCTTCGAGTTTATGCATGGTTCTCTCTCTCTATACTTAACTTTTGAGCTATTCCTGCGGTGGTTCCGGCGGGTGATATGGTTTAAAAAGATTTTCTGCAAGTGTACTGTTGCCAGGCACTTTAATTTCACCAAATGCGACTTCGTAACGTGACAGGTTTTCAGTGAGTGCGCGCATAAGAAGTTTTGCACTGAGCGGACTCATGACCACGCGCGACTGAATATTTGCAGTATTCTCGCCAGGCAGGATATGTGCAAAGTCGATCACGATATCCGCAGGTGAATGCGATATGCGCGCCAGATTTGCGTATACGGGTTCGGTCCCCTCGGGGACATTGATTTTTGGGCCAGTTGGCTGTGCAGGTGTTGTCATAAATACAGTCCTACAATCGTTAAGTCTAACAAGCCCGGACAGTAAGACTTGTTAGACTCATAATACCCTAAAACGGGATATCGTCCTCGGCCGGAATCTCAGCGCCTTCCATCCCGCCCATCATCGGTCCTTCACCGCCCTCACCGCGCGAAGACAGGAAGCGAACGGTACCCGCTGTCACTTCGAACGATGCGCCCGAGGAGCCATCCTGCTTTGTCCAGATGCGCGGTCCCCCAGTTACTTTATCGGGCGTAAGGCGTCCCTCGATCAAAACCTTCGAACCTTTCTTAACATACTGATTGCAGACTTCCGCCTGCTTACCCCAGGTGGTGACTCGAAACCAGATGGTTTCCTTTACCTGTTCACCGTTCCCGGTTGTGTACTGGCGATTGGTTGCCACTGAAAAAGACGTAACTGCCTGGCCCGAAGGGGTGTAGCGCATTTCAGGGTCCTTGCCTACGTTACCGACGATTAGAATAGTGTGAAACATGAGGAGTTCTCCTTGTGTTTAGGTACCCCACCTTCCGCGGTGGGGAAAAATAAGATGGATTGTATTGTACCCGCAGTTTGGAGATTTGTTAACGAGAGTGGAACGGGCGCCAGGCTTGTTGTTGCTTGAGGGAATGTCATTCTTATCAAAATCACGAATGTAGGACAAGCAAGACCAAAGCATTGCTTATTTGTTCGGCAAGTTCCCATGCCCCAGGCACCCTGCCGCTTGTTACAATATTGTGACGTCCCTGCAACATCCCGGTGACATATTTTGTTTAGTATCTTACAAGTGAAATCCTTGTTTTTTGTACAAGAATTTTTCACCACGAAGGGCACAAAGTTTCACGAAGGTTTTTCCAAATGATTTTCCTTTGTGTTCCTTCGTGACCTTCGTGGTTGAATCCTTTTTGGTTTCGGCTTGTCCGAGTTAGGATATAAAGTGTACTATTTAAAGTTGAGGTCAAATGAAAATAAATAGACTGCTTGTGTTTCTCTCCTTACTTTTCCTGACTGCCTGTGGCACGTTTCAAGTCGCGATTGAGCCAATATCCACTCCAACAGCAATTTCAGTGGCAACAATAACCCCGTCTCTTCCTACAAATACAGCCACGGCCATTGGCTCGCCGACAGAACAGATCAACCCAACAGCCACGGTAGTGATCCCATCACCGACTCTCGCTTTGCCTACCGCGACACAGGTTCCGCCAGTTCTACAATCCGCCACTCCAGGACAGCAGACAGTCAAAATATTCCTGATCGCCCTGGAAGATAACGGCCAATCGGGGACGGTGGTCGGCTGCGGAGATAGCGCAGTTCCTGTGACGGTGACCATCCCCCAGACGCAGGGTGTATTACGTGCCGCGTTGGAAAAACTGTTCTCAGCCAAACAGCAGTACTATGGTGAATCTGGATTTTACAACGCGTTGTACCAGTCGAATCTTCAGGTGGAGGGAGTGACCATTATTCAGGGCACGGCAACGATTCGTCTTACTGGAAACGTGGTGTTAGGGGGCGCTTGTGACGCGCCACGCGTGGAAGCCCAAATCGAACAGACGGCACTACAGTTCTCTACAGTGAGTGAAGTCGAAATCTTCATTGATGATGTACCGTTGGAGGATCTTTTATCGTCAAAGTAGAGTTGCTTGATTTGATATTTCTTAACATACGATGCCTTCTCCCTACAGTAAGGCATCGTATGTTTTTTTATGGCCCGCGGATCATTTGATACTGAAATCATCCATGGTCAGCATCTCAGGAATGTTCATGTTGCTTCGGAAGGTTCCAGCTGGTTTGTGACAATTTTGTAACATGGCAGCAAACCGGGAACTTTTATTTTGAGTGCGCCGTCCATCAGCAGCACAATATTGGAGGTGCAACATGAAAATTACCACCAACTCAATTCTTATTTTATTTGGCATTGTCGGATTTGCGATCATGGCTTGTTTGCCGATTACCATTTTCGCCCTGCCGCTATTGGGACAGGGCCAGCCTTCTCAGCCGGATTCTGCCGCCACGCTTCAAGCCATTGTGTCGCAGACGATGGCCGCGATGACGCAGAACGCGCCCTCACCGACGCCGACACTTTTTATACCGGGCGCAACCCCTGTCCCTGCGACGAGCACTTCGATCCCACCGACAAAGGCGCCGCCTCCGACTTCCACGGCAGTAACATATTGTGACTGGGTCATGTTCCTGAAAGATGTGACCATTCCGGATGGGACGAAGATGGGTCCCGGTGAAGTTTTCACCAAAACCTGGCGTTTGCAGAACCGCGGCACGTGCACATGGACATCTGATTATTACCTGGTGTTCACCGGCGGGGATCCAATGGGATCCACCACAGCGGTACGCCTGCCCGGCAGAGTTGCCCCCGGTCAAACCGTGGATGTATCTGTCACGCTGACGGCGCCCAATTCCGTGGGACGTCAGGTCGGTTACTGGATGCTTCGCAATCCCGCTGGAGCCCTGTTCGGTTATGGTAACAGCGCAGAGAAAGCCTTTTACGTAGACATCAAAGTAGCAACAGAGAGTCTGCCTCACGGAACGGTCACAGGCAGCCTGTGCTATCCCAGTGAGTTCAACCCACCGATGACGCTCTACTTTGAAAAAGCTGGCACGATGGAGAAGATCCAATTCTCGATCCCTGAGAATCAGAATGTCTACAGTGTTTTGCTCCCGAATGGAACGTACTACGCATATGCGTGGGCGCCAGTATACAACCTTGAAGGTGCGTACACAGACTCAAGCGGGCTGATGCAGACCTTCGTGGTCTCGAGCGGACAAACCACCGCCAACATCAATCTATGTGACTGGAGCCCCACCCCACATGCTCGTGGACAGTAATCAAAACAAAAGGGCGACCTGATCAGGTCGCCCTTTTGTTTTGATAATTCCTGCTGTATATCCTCGTATCTCCGCTGCAAAATCAAATTTCTTATCCGTGTTTCCATTCAGAGATATTCGGACTAAATGTGTGAGAATTAGCGCAAAAAAGTGGATAATCTTCACTGGTCGATATTGGGGGATTTCGTAATAATTGCATGGTATAAGACAAGCCGTACTAAAAGGAACGCGCCTTCATGCACAAAAGAATTGCAATCGCTTTGTTCAACATCATTATTTTTCTATCCGCCTGTGCGCCTCAGACAGCAACAGGAACGTTAAAGATCGCCGTCCTGCCTATTATTGACACTCTTCCGATGTATGTTGCCCAGCAGGAAGGTCTCTTCACAAAACACGGAGTCAATGTGGAGTTTATTCCCGTTGCTTCGGCACCTGAGCGTGATCAATTAGTTGCAGCCGGTCAGGTGGATGGGACAATCAATGAAACGCTTGCAGTGATGCTCTTCAACAAAGAGAATGTGCAAATGCAGGTGGTCCGTTATGCGTTGCGTCCTACTGAAGGCAGCGGCCATTTCTTTATCCTTGCTTCAGCCAAAAGTGGAATTTCCTCTGTGGACGGTCTGAAAGGTGTTGAAATCGGCGTGTCGCAAGGCACAGTGATCGAATATGTCACGGAGCGACTCTTACAAGCCGAGGGCTTTGCGCCCGATGAAATCAAAACAATTGCTGTGCCGAAAATTCCTGATCGGATGGCTTTGCTTGCTTCCGGTGAGTTGAAGGCGGGTGTCATGCCCGATCCGCTTGCTTCGCTTGTGGTGAGTCAGGGCGGGGTAATTATTGTCGATGATTCAAACCATCCAGAGTATGGTTTTAGCGTGATCTCCTTCCGCAAGCATGTGGTTGATAGGGACCCTGAAGCCATCAAAGGTTTTCTGGCCGCGATTGAAGAAGCAACTGTATTGCTTAATGTGGAACCTGCAAAATATAAAAATGTTTTGAGTGAACAAAAGCTCGTACCACCACCGTTGCTGGAAGCTTATCAGGCACCGCTTTTCCCAAGCGCGGGCGTGCCCACAATAGACGAGTGGAAAGATGCCATGAACTGGTTAAAGGAAAAAGGCATCCTGACGACCGATATTTCTTATGAGGAATCAGTAAACGCTTCGTTTCTGCCCTAACCAAATGATTAACCTCACATCCATTACCTTTGCCTACCCACACACCACGCCTCTTTTTGAGGATTTTTCCCTGAGCATTTGCCGCGGCGAGGCTTGGGCCATTCTCGGCCCATCAGGTTGTGGAAAAACCACACTGCTATACCTGCTTGCAGGATTACGCCAACCTGTTTCAGGACAAATTTTGATCGAAGATGAAATTCTTACACGTCCTCGTCCTCGTAGTGGATTGATCCTGCAGGATTATGGTTTGCTTCCGTGGTCCACCGTGCGCGAAAACGTGGAGTTGGGTTTACGTGTGCGTGGCTTCTACGGGGAAGACAGTAAGCATACCCCCGTCAATTTCCAACCTGAAAATGGTGTGTCATACTGGCTCAAGCGTTTGGGGATCGACGAGGTAGCAGACAAGTTTCCTTCTCAAATCTCTGGCGGACAACGTCAACGCACTGCCATTGCGCGCACACTTGCTCTTGAGCCCGATTTGCTTCTTATGGATGAACCATTTTCATCACTGGATGCTGTCACCCGCCGAGATCTGCAAAACCTGACGTTAAGCTTATGCAGCGAGCAAGAGTTAACCCTGGTCATTGTGACACATGCAATTGAAGAAGCAGCCGGCCTGGGCAAAAAGATCCTGTTACTGAACAACGCGCCAAATCAGACAGCGCGAATTTTCGAGAATCCAAACGCCGGCCAGAGTGGCTACCGAAGCAGTCAGGCATATCACGAGTTATGCGATTTGCTCTGGAGAGAGATGCATCATGAAACGGCGTGATGGACTCCTTGCGGCACTGGCATTGCTTCTGGCGTGGCAGACACTGGCCATGGTTGTGAACCTTCCTATTTTGCCTGCTCCACTCAAGGTGCTCAGTGTTTTTGTTCGGGAATTACAAAATGGTTTATTGAGCCATTTCATGTACAGCCTGTGGAGAGTCTTCGCAGGGATGGCCCTGTCGGTGCTGATAGCGGCCCCCGTCGGCCTGGCAATTGGCGGATCCAAAAAATTGAACCGATTATTCTCTCCGCTTATCTATCTTTTGTACCCAATCCCCAAAGTTGTCTTTGTGCCGGTCGTGATCCTGTTTTTGGGAATTGGCGATACAGCAAAGATCGCCATTATGTTTATGATCTTATTTTTTCAAATTGTTGTGCTCGTGCGTGACCAGGCCGCTGGCCTGGCTCCACAATTAATTCAAAGTTTACAGAGCCTGGGCGCGGGACGCAGGGCATTGTTCCGCTTCGTATATCTTCCTGCAAGCCTGCCCGCGATATTGACTGCGCTTCGCCAATCCATTGGAACAGCGGTTGCTGTGTTGTATATCACAGAGCTGTCTGCCACAAAATATGGGCTGGGATATTATATTTACTATAATGGAAGCACGTTGTTGGATTATCCCGCCATGTATGCAGGCGTAGTGGCAATGAGCCTGCTCGGACTGGGTATGTATTTCAGTGTGGATCTGATGGAACGAAAATGGTGCAGGTGGAAGTTCGTCACTTAAAGGACAAGCCCAGCCAAAACAAAATACTGAACACCAATGCAGTCTGACCCGTCCCTGCCAGTGCGGCATTGAGCGGACGTCCCTTTTTGGTAAAGACCACATGCGTAGAGCGAATTGCAAGCGGCAAAGACAACCACGCCAGCAGTGATGACCACCATACAATTCCCATCCATGCAGCTAGAGGCAGGACAAGATATGCAGCGATCATACAAATCAAATATTGTGTCTTTGTCGCTTGCTCACCGAGAATGACAGCCAGTGTATGTTTGCCCGCTTTTCGATCACTCTCGAGGTCGCGTAGATTGTTGACCACCAGAATCGCGGTGATGATCAAACCCGGTGGAATCGTCATCCACCACGCGGCAGTAGAGACAAAGCCCGCTTGCACATAATATGTCCCCGATACGGAAGCAAGACCAAAAAAGATAAAGACAAACAGATCACCGAGGCCATAATAGCCAAGCGGAAATGGTCCGCCCGTATAGGCAATCGCAGAAAGGATCGCGGCAATACCAAGGATGATGATCGGCCATCCGCCCAGCCATGCCAGGTACAATCCAAACAGGGCCGCCAGCGCGAACACGATCGCCATGCCATACTTTACCTGTGAAGCGGTGAGCAGCCCGGCCTGTGTTACCCGCGTGGGCCCCAGTCGTTCAGGTGTATCTGTGCCGCGCTCAAAATCAAACACATCGTTTGCAAGATTACTGCCCATTTGTAAAAGCAATGCGGTAAACAAACATGCCAAAGCAGCGTCGATTCGAAAGAACCCATCGCGCCAGGCAAGCGCACTTCCCATGATCACCCCCGCAGCAGCGGCAGGCAATGTACGTGGACGGATCGCCAGCATCCATGAACTCCACTGGGATAGTTGTTCACTCAAGTTTCAACTCCGATGTTTGTTGCAGTACGCCCATAAACATTTGATTTAATATTGTGCAGTATAACTGATGGGATGCAGGAGAATGAATGACACGACTGACAGGACAGGAACGTGCAACGTACGTTCAAAATATGTTTACTCGTATTGCCAAACGTTACGATCTCATGAATCGATTAATGACAGGTGGACAGGATATTCGCTGGCGAAAACAGGTTATTCAACTTGCCCGGCTGAATCAGAAATCCCGTTTACTGGATGTAGGCACGGGGACTGGCGATCTGGCGCGTGAAGCTCTTGCACAGTTCCCGCAAGCCAACGTGGTTGCCGCAGATTTTACTCTCGAAATGATGCGCGTCGGACAAAAAAACGGTGTACTCAACTTCTCCTCAGCGGATGCTCTTCGCCTGCCATTCAAAGATTCGCTTTTTGACGCGGTAGTCTCTGGCTTTCTCATGCGCAATGTGATTGACTTGCAAAAAGTGCTGCAGGAACAACTACGCGTGCTTAGGAATGGCGGGCGCATTGTCATCCTTGATACCACCCGCCCAAGCAAAAATATTCTCTCGCCGTTCATTTGGATGCACATGCACGTGATCATCCCTGTTCTCGGCAGATTGTTGACAGGGGTCAGCGAAGCCTATCAATACCTGCCAGAAACCACCGAGGGGTTCGTCACCGCCGAAGAGTTGGCATCACGCATGGCAGCAGTTGGATTCAAGAAAATCAATTATCAAAGATTTATGTTTGGAACCATAGCTATCCATTCAGGCGAGAAGTGAAGTTCCAAAAATCTATGGAGAGTAGAGTCGGTATCCACACGGACGAGGTAATGAAATCAAATTGCTAGATCTCGTAGGAATAAAGAATGGTTTCCATCTCCTGGGGTGTCAAGCCGCCGTGATGGCCATAGAATCTTTGCTCGAATTTTTCCTTCTCATACCACCAGACGGACTCATAGCGGTAAGGCAGGATTATCAGGTTCCCAACGCGTTCACGGAACCGTTCAGAAATTTCAGCGCCGAAATACCCTTCAGAGATCAGCCATTCTGTTTTTACTACATCTGCTTTTCCTTCCAGCCGCGTTGCCAGGAATGATTGTGCCTCGTCCAGCAGGTCATCCTTGATATAGAGGAACATGTCGCGCGCCGACCCGGCCGGGACAAGCAGCTGGCCGTTACGGTTTGCCTTAAGGTAGCGTTCAAACCCTGCAAAGCGTTTATCGGTGTTCAAATAGATCGTCGTTTGAGGATCCACTTCAGCCTGGCCGTGGTCAGCTGTCATCAGAAACAAAACCCTCTTTTTCCCGTTGAAGACACGCTCAAAATACTGTTCCATGATGAGCAGGAACGTTTCGATCTCTGCTTCCGTTTGCGGGGCATTCGGTCCATACTCATGGGCGAGCGCGTCGATCTTGTCAAAATATAGATGGATATATGTGGGCTTCGTCTGCTTCGCCAGCAATAGGCCGATATTGACCAGAGCCTCAGTGAGGGTATTAAACCTGTGCTGGTCTGCGCCTGCCATTGCCACCTTGGAAAATGTGGAGGGTGTGTAATCACGCACTCCAAAAGAATAGGACGTGACCCCCATTTTTTTCAATTCAGGGTAAAAGATTCCTCGGGGATATATGGACCAGGGATCCACCTTCGCCGCTTTGAGAGTATCGCGCTCCTTCGTCCCCGAGTAGGAAAATAATAACGGCGCAATGATCTGGTCCACCAGCGGCTCGTAGTAATACCATTCATGTACCCCACTCTGTCCCACGGGCAGGCCCGTATGGATCGTGGTCACATGCGCAGCGGTCGTGGAAGGGAATTGTGAGATCAGCTTTTTGATCCTGCCATGTTTCGCAACACGTTTAATGAACGTCGCATCCTGAAAACGCTCGAAAAATCGCCAGCCGAAACCATCCACCAGAAACAACACAACAGCATCATAGTTGTTGGAAGCAAATGCATCGGTGATCCGATTGGGAATCCCTGTAAACCCGCCTCTGTCATAGCGGGGCTTGATGAACTCTGGATTCATTTGTTTTCCCCAAGCATCATTTTTGCCGCGCGCCTTCCGATTTCCACTGCGAAATTGGTGCCGCGATCCCATGGGTACACCTGGCTCATCGAAGCGAAATACAATCCTTCGATCGGCGTTTCAATCGCGGGAATGTTCCTTGAATGGTTGACCAGCGGCACAGGCTGGGCATAATTTGTCTTGAACACCCAAACCTTTTTTACCCAATCCCGTTCGAACTCAGGATTAAACTTTTTGAATGCAGGTGTGAACCGTTCCAATAATTCTTCATCGCTCATCGAAAAATATTCGTGTCCCACTTCCAGGTAATCGCCAGCATACACAATATGGTCGCCGCCGAAATGTTCCTTCGACACAAAATTCGTATGCTCCACCAGCGCCAGCATGGGATATCCCGCCTCCTTGGGCAGGTTGAACCAGTAATACCCCTGCTTCGACAACTGATGCTTAAGAGACATCACCATCACCACTGCGCCCATCGACTTCAATTCGAGCAAGCCCTTCAAATACTGTTCAGGAAGATCAGGACTCAGCTTCGCCATTAGATTCGGAGACGTGGTGACCAGCACCTTGTCAAACGACTCGGACGCGCCGTCGATTCGTATCAACAACCTGTCCTGTCGTAGATGCCCGCCAGGGTGCTCCCGTTTAATGGACTCGACTCTCGCTCCCAGCCGGATCTCCACGTCCATCCTGCGCAGTTCATCTGCAAACAGATTGGCGAAATTCTGAAAGCCGCCTTCGAATGTGCCCAAACGCGTCGTGCGTGCCTTGATACGCGCCCACATCCAGGCCATGTTGACGTCCTGATAAAACGGACCAAACTTTCCCACCAGCAATGGCTTCCACATCTTTTCATAGACGTTTTTTCCAGCCCATTTCAACATCCATGAGTCGGCGGTCACTGTTTCAAGAGCCTTCCAGTTGTTCGTTAAACGGAGGAATAATCCGACGAAGCCAAACCTGATTTTATCGAGACCAAACCCAAGTCCCGGAAAGCGAAGCGCATTAATGATCGAGTCAAATGGATAGAATTTTCCCTTGTGGTACATCACGGTCAATGGGCGCGGGAAGATGACCTTGTCCCTCAACCCCAGTTCTTCCATTAATCCCAGCATGGAACTGTCTGACTGGAACCAGTGGTGATAGAACTTCTCCACAGACCAGTCCCAGTGTGGCTCCTTGAAACCTGAAGCCAGCCCGCCCACAAATTCAGCGGATTCGTAAATGGTGACTTTGTGCCCTGCTTTTCGTAGATCATAGGCGGCAGCCATGCCACCAAACCCCGCTCCGATAATTGCGATTCTCATTCATACTCCAGCTGAATTATTTTTTGATTCGCTGCTCAACTTTCGCTGCAAGAATTTTGAGTTTACCCCAATCCTGCCGGACAACATAGATCATAGCCAGGTTTTGCAGCCAGCGCGCTTCGCACTGCAGGTTTTCGGCAAGCTGTTCGAACACCTCAACGGCCTGGTTGTCGGTGCGGCGGGTTTTTGCATATTCGCTGGCTAGTTGCTTTAGATAGGCTTCATTTCTTCGTTTTAATAGCTCGGCTTGCGCGAGTTTCTGGCGCGTTTGTAGTACGCGTTCGTGCACGCGCGCAATGGCTGTTTCCAGTTCTTCCACTGTAAAGGGTTTGATCAGGTATTCCTGCACCCCAAGGGACATGGCCGTACGCAAAGTCGTTGTATCTTTTTCCGCAGAGATGATGATGCAGCCGGTATCCGGATGGATCTGCGCTATTCTTTTGAATGCCGAGAGTCCGTCCATTTCGGGCATGTTGATGTCGAGCAGGACTATATCGGGGTGATGTTCAGCCGCCAGTTGAACGGCCTGGACGCCATTGGAAGCAATGGCAGCCACTTCCACGTCATCTATTGTAGCGAGCATCAAGCGGGTGTTACGTCGTGTTTCCTGGATGTCGTCTGCGATGAGCACCCTCAATTTCCTGCGACGGGATCCTTCGGTCTGTGTCATGATCGCATTCCTTCGCTTTGACCAAATTTGCTTTTCTGTTTGTATAACAAGTATAACTGATTCAAATTATCGCTTGTGGCGTGCAATGGAATAAACACTACAAGGCGGGATCACCGCCTTGT